>CANEUR010000107.1 GCA_947441875.1 Rickettsiales bacterium
ATAAGGTGCTCTTAGTTTGCTGTAAAATTTATCTAGATCTTTATTTTTATCTTTCATATTGTTTTTCTTGATAACTGCTAAATGCACATTTCTTTTAGTTGCCTCTATCGATAAAAATGGGAAATTTTTCGTTAAATTAGATGAAGAAGAAGTAGAAACATTTGCTCATGTAGTTAATTGCACTTGGCAAAATGTGGAGTATTTAAATGCAAAACTCGGAATTGGCGATGGGCATTTCAGAAAGCATGATCCACAAACCGCAACAACCTTAAGATTAAAATTATTGGCAGAAGTTTCTTTGTCAAAAGAATTAAAACATAAACACTCGATGTTTTTTTTGTTTTGGTCCTCATGCAATGTTCTCTAATTTAGGAAATGGTATAGGTAGAATAACTTATGCAAAAACAACAAATTTTGACACAACAACAGAAGCAAAAATTTCTGAAAACTGGAATAAGTGGTTAGATCAAGGTTTAAGTAGTGAAGAAAAAGAACGCTATGGAAAAGAAATTATCGCTGGTGTAGCTAAATATATACCAGAAATAATAGATACTAATGTGTTAAATGTGTTGGCTGGAATTGTTATATCTAAAAGTGTTATGCGATGAGGGAGTTGGGGTTGGTAGATAGTGATGCCAATTCCCATTATTTATCAAGTTCTTGCGAAAGAATATTAAAAAGCATTAGGCAAAAATTATTAGCACGTTCTTGAAAATGATTAATTTTAGCACTAAAAATATTATAAAAAAACACCGCAGGAATAGCTGCAAACAAGCCAATAGCGGTTGCAAGTAGGCTTTCGGCAATGCCAGGAGCTACCACTGCTAAACTAGTGTTTTTGCTTAATGCAATACTTTGAAACGAGTTCATAATGCCCCAAACGGTGCCAAAAAGCCCCACAAACGGAGTAGCAGAACCAATAATTGCCAAAAAATTTAGCCCATGTTCAATTTTTTGCAACGATTTGTTGCAAGCAATCTGCATTGCATTGTTTAATCTGGCTTTAAAAGAATCGAGTTTTTCGGAGCCTTTACCAATAATATTTGCCAAGTTGTTTTGTTTCCACTCATTTAGGCAAGAAAGAAAAATTCTTGCCAGCGGATGGTTGTTGTTTTTTATAGCAAATTCGTAGATTTGATCTATGTTTAGATGCTGTTCAAATAAATCTTCAAATTCGTCGCTTCTTTTTTTTAGCAAACGAAATTTCAAAAATTTATCACAAACTATCGCCCACGAAAAAATCGAAGCACCCAACAAAATAATAATTACCAACTGCACAATAAAATCTGCCTGCAAAATAAGGCTTATCACAGAAAAAGAAGTTTTGGTCATGTTTTTATTCCTCTAAAAGTTCGCGTTTGCCAGAAATATTGGGAGCAGAAATTATACCTTCGGCTTCCATTTTTTCAATTAAAATTGCCGCTCGATTATAGCCAATGCGTAGTTGCCTTTGCACATAGCTAATTGATGGTTTCTTATCGCGTTTCACAATGGCAACCGCTTGTTGATATAAATCGTGGTCACTGCCTTTTTCACTTTCATCTGGTAAAAAATAGCCAGACGAATTTTGCTTGCTTTCTGGCTGTTTTAAATCTTCAAAATCGATGCTTTCGGTTTGGTTTTGCGAGTGTTCAAAATTTTGCTGCTTAATAAAATTAACAATACCTTCAATTTCGGCATCGGAGCAAAACGGGGCATGGATGCGAGTCATTTTGCTTCCGCCAGACATATAAATCATGTCGCCTTGCCCTAAAAGTTGCTCGGCTCCTTGCACCCCTAAAATGGTTCGACTATCAATGCGCGAAGTCACTTGAAAAGAAATTCGAGTAGGAAAATTTGCTTTAATTACCCCAGTAATTACATCAACCGAAGGTCTTTGAGTTGCCATAATTAGATGAATGCCCGCAGCCCTTGCCATTTGGGCGAGTCTTTGCACCGAACCTTCAATATCTTTGCCTGCAACTAGCATTAAATCGGCCATTTCATCGACAATTACAATAATAAACGGTAGTTTTTTTGGCTCAAATTCTATTTCTTCAAAAATTGGCTTGCCAGTGGTGGGCTCATAGCCTGTTTGCACTTTTTTTAGCAGTTTTTCGCCACTTACCAAGGCTTTTTCGGCTTTTTCGTTATAGCCTGCAATGTTTCGAACAGAAAAACTAGACATTAAACGGTATCTTTCTTCCATTTCTGCCACCACCCATTTTAAAGCAACCACTGCCTTTCCTGGCTCGGTTACCACAGGCGAAAGCAAGTGCGGAATGCCATCGTAAATTGAAAGCTCCAACATTTTAGGATCGATCATAATAAAACGACATTCATCTGGGCGAAGCTTAAATAAAATAGATAAAATCATCACATTTAAACCTACAGATTTGCCCGAACCTGTGGTGCCTGCAATAAGTAAGTGAGGCATTTTAGCTAGATCGGCAATGATTGGCTCGCCTGCAATATTTTTGCCTAAAATTATTGGTAAATTATGAACGGAATCTTGATAATGCTCAGCCTCTAATAGCTCTTTTAAAAAAATAGTTTCTCTTTTTAAATTAGGCAACTCAATGCCAATAGAGGTTTTACCAGGTATGACGGCCATTCTTGCCGAAATAGTACTCATTGAACGAGCAATATCATCAGACAACGAAATAACTCTGGCTGCCTTAGTGCCAGCTGATGGTTCAAACTCATGCAAAGTAACCACAGGACCAACTTTAGCGCCAAGAGAATTGCCGTAAACTCCAAAATCTTCTAGCACTTTTAGAAGCATTTTTGCTTGATTATCGAGAATTTCTTTGTTGATTTTTTTGTGATTATTTTCTGGGATTGGCTGTAATAAATTGACGGTTGGCAATTGATAACTAGGGTTGTTTTGCTGGTTTTTCAGATTTTTTAGCAGTTGTTTTTGGGTTTTAATGTGATTTTCTTTACTTTTTTCTTCTGGTGGCTCTGGGGTTATGTTGAGTGGTTTAGTTTTTTTAACAATAATTTCAGAGGTTTTTTTAGCAAAAATACAGCAGATTTTTTGATAACAATATTGATAAAGAGATTGGATAAGAAAACGAAAAATTGCCACCGAATAGCGAAAAGTATATCGCCAATCTTGCCACGAAACATCAAAAACAAATGAAAAAGAAAGTAAAAGCAACACAAAAGAGCTAAAAAACACATAAACCAAATAATTTTGATGACATAATTTTAGCAAAAAAAAGCCCACCGCTCCACCAAAAGAAGGAAAATCCCACCAGTTAAAACTAGGGAAAAAAGCTAAAAATAAACAAAAATTTAATAAAACAAATGGTAAAATGATGAGTTTTAAAGCAAAATGACTGATAATTTGCTTGTTAAAAATTTTCATTCCAAAAAACCATAGCAACAGCACAAAAAAAAAGCTTGCCAGACCAAATATTTCTAAAGATAAATCGGCTACTTTTGCCCCAAAAATACCAAAAAAATTATGTGTTTGAGAGCTAGCAAGCGAATTAGAAAAAGCAGGATCATCGACACTAAAACTAAACAACATCAAGGCAAAACACAAGGCCAGCACCAGCAAACTAATGCCGAGCAATTTTAGCAATATTTGTGTAGCAATATATTTTAAAGCATTATTTTCTGACATAAATTAATTTATAAAACAATACTCCTTGAATTATTTTTTAATGCAAGTAAAAATTCTTCTCTGTTAAGTGTATTAAATAATGAGTTATTTTTTTCAGTAATAATTTTGTTAATTCTAGCATTAATATTATTATAATAATCGCTATTTAACTCAAAACCACAATAATTTCTATTGTGCAAAATCGCAGAAATCGCTGTTGTTCCAGTTCCCATAAAAGGATCGCAAACCAAACCATTTTCTGGACTGCTGGCCAAAATCATTCTATTGATAATTTCTAGAGGTTTTTGCGTAGGGTGAAGCTCTCTTTCTGGATGTTGAGCATGTATTCTTTCAATACTCCAAATATCTTTTGGATTATAACCCATTTCTAACCATTTTTTACCAACAAAAATTGAAAGAGTTCTGGCTTTTTTAGTTTCCTCATCGTAAGGGATTCTGATGGAATCTAGATTAAAATAATAATCTTTGCTAGATTTTACAAAAAACCCAATATTATCGTGAACTGATGAAAATTTTC
>CANEUR010000108.1 GCA_947441875.1 Rickettsiales bacterium
CTCCTTGTAAGGGAGATGCTCTACCAACTGAGCTAATCACCCATAAATACAATGCTTATTAATTAAAAAAGCAAAAAAATTATAAAACATCTTTTTTATTTTAAAAGTGTTTTTTTACTTTTTTTTTACTTTTCTTGAATTTGCCAAATAATTTCATTTTTTCTGTTCCATGGAAAAGTAAATGGATCGTCGTAGTAGGCAAAACTTGGCTCATCTATAGTTAATAAATTATTTGCGGTTAAATATTTTTGCAATTCTTGTAAATTAGTAGCAAATTTTTCGTCTGACCAAACACCAGAAAAAATAATAACTGCGGTTTTTTGCGCTGGCACAACTCGTAAAACAACATGAGAATTTTTTGGTTTTGGCAAAGAATCAAGAGTAAAATTATGAGGCACACCAAACTGAATAAGCCACTGATTTGATGATTTTTTTACCTGACTTACTGGGGTTGTCATTTCTATTTTAGTTTTACTTATGTTATTGCCAAAAATATAGCTTGCTAATGCTCTAAAGCCAGTTTTTACGGCTTCTTTACGAGTGCCAGAAACCAGAATTTCAGCAACTAGTTTTGATTGGTAATTACGTATTTCTATTTTTTCGCTCACTAATTTTTGTACTTGATAACGAGGCAACTCATAATTTTTATAAAACGATAAGCAATTATTTTGGTTAGACATACTATTTGGCAAGCATTTTTCACTATAAAAACTAGCTTTTTTTTGACAACAACAAGATGTTAAAAAAAGCAAAAAAATTATTTTTAAAAAGGAATTTTTCATATTTAATTTATTTTTTTTTCATTGCAGGTAGTTTTAAATCGGCCGTTACCATAATGGTTATTTTGGTTCCTTGTGCTAATCTAATTACTGGTTGCAGATCAATTGCCTGATCAACTATACCTTTCATAACATCTAAAATATTTTTAGTTACCTCAAAAGCAATTTGGCTATAGGCTCCAGCAGTGGTAGCAGATGTGCCAGAAGTAAGGTTGGTTACAGTAGTAGTTGCGCCCCCACCTCCGCCAAATAATTTTTGCATACCCATAGAAGTTCCTAAAGCAAAAGCACTAGTAAGCACAGTGTTAGCAACAATAGCAGAGTATCTTCTGTCAACCTCGCCTAAAACACCAGCTCTACCAAATTCGTCACCTGCTTGCAAAGTAACTGCCAACTTCACGCCATCTGGCCTAAGAAGGTTTGCCCAGTTAATCATAACTCGAGCTTGGTTAAATTTTATTTCGGTAGAATAAGTGCCGTAAAGCCTAGAGCCTCTTGGAATTAAAATTTCTTTACCAGCCTCACCAAAAACATCTCTACTTACAATTGCCCTCACTCCACCTGGTAACTCAGTGCTGATAGCTGTTTCTAGAACTGCATTGATTATTTTTCCTTGAGCTATTGTGTGAACTAAATCATCAATAACAGTTGCTTCTAATGGGGTTTCGGATTTTTTTAATTTTGACAACAGATCGTTATTAATACTGATAATGTTTTTATCGTAACCAACTCCATTGTCTGGACCACCACCACCGCCACCCAAAATCACAATTGGAGCATATCTTGCAGGTATGGATAATTCTTTTTTTTCTTCTTCTTCTATTTTTTCTATTTCTTTTTTAACTTCCAACTCTTCTATTTTTCGCTCTTTTTCTTTTATTTTAGCATCTTGCTCTTGTATTTTTTTTTCTAGTTCCACAACCGATGCAGATTTAACAATAACTTCTTGCGGAGTTGTTGGTGCAAGATTTTTTGGTAACTCGTTAGCATTAGAATTATTAATATTATTTTGATTATTGTCGGTATTAATTATTTCTTTTGGCAATTCTGGTAAATCTGGTATTTCTGGCTTTGCTTGTTTAACAATAGAATTAAGATTTTCTTCTTTTTCTTTTTTATCTATTTCTTGAAATTCAAATGGTGATTTGCCAGTATCGTTAGGAGCAACCTGTGTTGGCTCTGGCTTGCTTATTTGTTGCCCTGTTTCTTGAACTGACGAAGGAGAATCGGTGTTAATAACACTGGTAGGATTTGGTTTTTTATCACCTGCACCTAAAAATAAATAAGATAAAATCAAAAAAACTGCAACAGCACCACCAATCATAATTTTATTGCGATTAGCAGAAACAATAGAGGGACCACCTTCGGATACTTCTATATCTTCTTCTGCATTAATACTGGTTTTTTTAGTTGTTTCTTTTTCTGTATTTTTTGGTTTAGATCTCATGAAAATATTATTATCTCAAAATTAGAATTCTAGTTGTTATTAGTGGTAATGTTGCATTTAGCAACGAAACATTTCCTATTATGTTTATAAAAAATTTAAAATGCAAAATATTTTATGCAAGAAATAATAATTTTTATATCAAGCAATACCAATTCCTATCTTTAAATAATCAAATAACATTATGGGGCTGTTGCTTCATTAAATGTATTTTTTAAGATGGTTTTAGCAAATTGTTTTGAGCTTTTTTGTAATGGTATGATTATAAAAAAATCATCATCATAACTTGCGGTTTTTGTATTGTAAAATTTATAAACCAAGTGTTTTTGGCTGTTTTTAGTTAAATATTCGTAGTAATTTTGCAATTTTTCTTTTCGAGGTTTGTAATTTTTATTACCAACTTCCATAAGCATCAGAGCCAATATTTTAAATAAAAGATCTTTTTTTTCATCGGTAAAGCTACTTTTTTTCAATAAACAATAATCTTCTTGCCAAAATAAAATTTTTTGACTATACTGCAATAATTCAAGATTAAATTTTTGATTGATTGAGTTAATTTCTTGACTAGTGTTGTTGATTCTAGAAATAATAGGAGTATAATCTGTAAAACTATGTAAAAAATTACGTATTTTATTTCTTAAAAATTTAGTATCAGAATTACTTTCATCTTCGAACCACTCCATCTTTTTTTCTTGCAAAAACTCTATAAGTTGCTGTTTAGTAAAATCAAGTAAAGGTCTAAGTAAAATTAAGTTTTGATAATTTGCAATATTTTGCATAGCCGATAAACCATCTAAACCACTACCTCGAAACAATCTAATTAAAAAGTTTTCAGCCACATCATCAAGCTGATGGCCAGTTGCTAAAAAATGAATATTATTTTGCTGGCAATAATTAAATAATAAATCATAACGATGTTGTCGAAGTTGTTGCTCAATATTGCTAGTTGGCACCAAGCTTGGAGTGATATGTAGCAACGAATTTTTAATATTAAGCTGATGCAATTTTTGTATTACTTTTTGCGCTTCTTGAGTAGATGTTGCTCGGTAATTATGATTCACTACCACGGCAACCAAGTTAATAAAGTTTTGTTGACAAAAATCAAACAACAAAATGGTCAAAGCCATAGAATCAGAGCCTCCAGAAACCGCCACAGCTATATTTTGTTGGTTTTTTGGTAAGTTAAAAAAATTTAACCGCTCTAAAATTTGTTGAAATTTTATAAAAAAAAGATTGTTAATTTTAGTTGACATAGTTAATATTAAAGTAACGATTCACAATTTTTTCACCAAAATATGGCAAAATTATTATTTAACTTCTTGTTTTTGCTATGTTTTTTAGCTCAATTACCAATTGCTTTTGCTCAAAATAGCGAGCCAAATATTGTTTTATCATTAGAGCAGTATTTACAACAAGTACAAAGTAAAAATCTCAATATTATCGCTTATAATCAGCAACAAGTTAGTAACGAAAAACTAGCCAAAAAATCGCAACTAATAACTGCAATTAAACTTTATGGCTTTAGCGAGCGATCTTTTGCCGCACAAAACCAAGCTTTACAGCTTTTTAGATATACTAAATTATACAATCAAAATAATCAAGTTGGCTTAAATTATGAATCAAACTATGGTTTTGAAACTAATTTAGCTTATTCTATTAACAACACCAATTACAAAAATTTAGTCTTAAATAATAATCCTACTAATAATCCTCTTTTCAGAAGTAATAGTCAAGCAACATCAAGCATTGAGTTAAATTTCTCTTTGTGGCAAAACTTTTTAGGAAGTAAAACCAAAGCAAATATTTCTAGTATTTATAATCA
>CANEUR010000109.1 GCA_947441875.1 Rickettsiales bacterium
ATCTTGTAATTTTTTTTGTAAATATTTAAAAGAAATATCACTTATATCGATAATAAGAATTTTTTTATCTATAATTTTTTCAATAGAAATTTGCTCAAAACTACTTTCTAATTTATCATCTTTAATTAGTGGTATATTAAAGAAAAATTCCGATCCGCAGTCTTGATTTTTTATCACCGATATTTCGCCATTCATTAACTCTATCAACTCTCTACAAATAGATAAACCCAACCCTGTACCAGTATATTTTTTAGAACTAGACATATCTAGCTGTGTAAATGGTTGAAATAGATTTTTTATTTTATCTGAAGGAATTCCGATGCCAGTATCTCTTACACTGAATTTTAAATAAACAACTTCTTCTTGTTGATAACTAGATATTTCTAAAATAACATAGCCCCATTTAGTAAATTTGATAGCATTGCTAACTAAATTAATGAGGATTTGTCTTAATCTATAAATATCTGACAAAATATAATTAGGAATATCGTTATTAACATGTGTAATTATTTCAATTTTTTTGTCTTCAATATTGCCAACCATGATATTTCCGATTTCATCAATTAAGCTTCTTAAGAGAAGCGGTTTATCATTAATAACAATTTTTTCTGCTCCGATTTTAGAGAAATCAAGAATTTCATTAACGATAAGCATTAAAGATTGGGCAGAATTATTGATGGTTTCGATGTTGTTAAAATCTTCTTTTTTTAAATTTGCTGATTCTTTTAAAATATTTGTGATACCTATAATGCCATTAATTGGGGTTCTGATTTCGTGAGTCATGTTTGATAAAAACTTACTTTTTGCCGAACTTGCAGAATCGGCAAGCTCTTTAGAAACAACTAATTCTTCAAAGAACGGAATTATTTTATCTCGATAAAAAAGATAAATTAATAATATACAAAGCAAAGAAGCAATTAAAGATTGAAAACTATTTTTTAAAATATTGACAGATAATTCTATAAAAGAAGTTTTTTCGTTATAGCCACTTAAAACAATAAATTTATATTCTTTTGATTTTTGCAATAATTTAAAATAACAATTATCAATTTTTAAATTGTAGACATTGGCATTATAAATTATGCCCCTGTTTTTTATTGTAGATTTTAATAAAATATTATTAGATAATAATGTTTTATAACTACTTAACTCTTTGATATCATTAGATTTTGCTAAAATATCTAAATTATTATCAAGCACCAAATAACATATTTTACTATCTTTAATAGCAAAATCTATTTGTTGTTGTATATTTTCTAACAGTATTTTAGCTGTAAAAATTCCTACCAAATCAAGATTTGGCTTTTCTATTCTTAAAGCAATTGGTAATAAATTAAATTTACCAATTGTATTTTCAGCTGTAAAAAGATCGCCAAATTTTAAAGACCAACCACCTAGCGATAGATCTTCTAATGGAAAATTTTTATTAATAGGTTTAGGATTTTTTAAAATACCAAAAGAATCTATCAAAACATTGTTTTCATCGTTAAAATTGAGATCGATAAAATTTACAGTATGATAAGAATTATACAAAGAAAAATATTTGAGATTATCTGATTTTTTAATAATTTTGTTAATAATAGGTAAATTTTTGGTATTTAAATTTAGCTTTACTAGTTGATCTCCTAAAATATTTAATTCATTTTCAATGCCATGAAAAATTGCAGTAGTTGTTCTTTCGATACTCTGAGAAGTAAATTTTATTTCTTTATTAAGATTAAAGCGATAAAAAGAATGAGTAGTGATGATTGTAAGGATTGTCCAGGTGGTAAGTAAAAAAATGATTTGCGAAGAAAATATTTTATAAGATTGCTTTAAATTTCTGTTATTTATGATTTTATTAATTAAACTCATCTTGATGGAAAATATTTTGTTAAATTTGATAAAAAATTACTTGGTAAATATTTATTTGTCATTAAAATAATGTTTTTTTATGAGAAAAAAATTATGAAAATACATTTACAAAATTACAATCTGCATCAAAATTTAGAGCTATGCAATGATTTATCAGATTTAGGTTTACAAATTACTTTTAGCAAAAACGATAATCTGATTAAGCAGTTTTTAATGCTGAGAAATAATATTATGCAAAACGAATTAAAAATCAATGAGTTAAATTTTTTTGATGAAGGAGCGGATTTTTTGTTAGTTGTAAATAATAATCAAAAGGTTATTGCTGGTTGTAAATTTTTGTATTCTCAAATAATAGAAGGTAAAAGTTCGAGTATTTTATCGCAAGAAATTTCTAATACCGATTTTTTATATCACAAATTTCTTACCACCATAGACACTAGAAAAAACTTACAAATATCAGAATTATCTAATTTGGTTATCGATAATAATTATCGTGTATATAGTGCAATAATTCTTCAAAATATGATTGCTAAATTTATTGAAGAGTTGCAAAATAAACTCAATTATTGTTTTTGGGTTACTGAAATTATTCGATCTAAATTTTATCAAAAAATTTTTTATTCCCTAAAAATAGAAAGTCATATTTCCAAAAAATACCTTTGGTTTAATAGCAATAAATATCCTTCGAGAAAAAGAGATTTTTTATGTCAAAATTATATTAGTTATGTTAAATTTTTTTAAAATATCAGTAACTTTATTTTTATTTTTTCTTTCTTTTGTAGTATATGCAAATGACAGTTTAGAAAAAATAGATATTGATGCAAATTTTTTTTCACTTAATAAAAAGCAAGAAAATGCTTTTGATTCTCCTTCTGCAATATATCAGCTATCATCCGAAGAAATCAGAAGATCTGGTGCAACATCTATTCCAGAAGCATTACGCCTAATACCTGGAGTTCAAGTAGCCAGAATTAATGGTCACAGCTATGCTATTACTGTGCGAGGCTTTAATCGTCAATTTTCTAATAAATTATTAGTAATGATTGATGGTAGAATTATTTATTCAACTTTATTTTCTGGTGTTTTTTGGGATTTGCACGATTATGTATTAGAAGATATTGAAAAAATAGAAGTAATTAGAGGCTCTGGTGGTGCCTTATGGGGTTCAAATGCAGTAAACGGAGTTATTAATATTATTACAAAAAACACTCAAGATACTAAAGGTTTATATCTATCGCAAAATGTTGGCAATTATCATAAATCAATTACCGAGATAAGATATGGCGATAAACTTAAAAAAGATCAGAGTTATCGTTTTTACTTTAAAAACTCTAACAGGCAAAGTTTAGATAGGGCAAAAGATACCTTCGATAATCAGGATTTTATCAAACAAAATAAATTAGGTTTTCGTTATGATCATAATTCATTTTTAAATCAACTAAATAAGTTATCTATATCTGGTGATTTTAGCAAAAATAATACAGGTAATTATTTTACTATTAATAATGTTAATAACGATAAGCAAGATACAACTGGATATATCTCGGCAAACATAGTTAGCAATATTAACGATAAATCTTATGTTATAGCAAATACTTACCTAGATTACAATAATAATAATAATCTTTTGCAAAAAAGAAGAGAGAGAATCATAAATCTTGATTTACAACATTTTTATGATTTTAATCAGAGCAATCAATTTACTTGGGGATTTGGCTACAGGCAAATAATAGACGATATTAGTCATAACAATATTTCTCATTTCAAATATTTGCCGAATCATCGTAATAATAAAATTTTTTCTGGTTTTGTGCAAAATAAATTTATTTTTAACGATAAATTTAATATAACCGCAGGTATCAAAACCGAAAAAAATGCTTTTGTTAACAATTTTCAATACCAACCAAATATCAAATTTGCTTATTACCCTAGCCAAAATCAAACCATTTGGTCTTCTTGGTCAAAATCTGTTCGAACTCCCACAAGAGGAGAATTCGATTTAAATGCTATTGATTTTAATTTGCAAGGCAATAAAAATTTTAAAGTAGAGAAATTATATTCCTATGAATTTGGGCAAAGAATCAAGTTTAATAATAATCTTAGCCTAGATAACTCTTTATTTTTTAATCAATACAAAAACCTGCGAACTAATGAAATCAAGGGTAGTA
>CANEUR010000110.1 GCA_947441875.1 Rickettsiales bacterium
AATATAAGTTTATTAGGTTTATTTATTTTATCAAGAGATTTTTTAAATCTTTATTTCGGTAACAACTGCACAATGATCGGAAGGTTTTTCAACAGCTCTAGTTTGATTAATATGATGATAACTTGCTGTTAAAAAATCGGCAGTAAAAGAAGAGACTAAAATATAATCAATTCTAGCACCTAAATTTTTAGTAAAAGCAGCAGATTTATAATGCCACCAACTAAATTCTTGTTTATTTAGGTTTAAAGTGCGGTATGCATCTATTAAAGGCAAGTTTAATAAAGATTGTAAAGCAAGTTTTTCGTGGGTCGAAAATAACAATTGCTCGGTTTGTGGATTATAAATATCAAGTGCAGTATGGGCGACATTAAAATCACCTGCTAAAATTTGTAATTCTTGATTATGCCGAATGTTTTGTTGCCAATGATTGTTTAAGCTTTGCAAAAATTCTAGTTTGTAGAGAAATTTGCTAGTATCACTGAAATGTTGGTTTGGCAATAAATTATCGCCACCATTTGGTACATAAACCGAAGCCACTCTAGCAACATAACTACCAATATTGATAAAAACTTCTAAATAACGAGCTTGCTGTTGGTTAAAATCACTAGGTAATTGCGAATTAGCAAGGGCTGGTAATTGTGTGCAGATTATTTCTTGTATTTTAAACTTCGATAAAATAGCCACTCCATTGTAGGTTTTTTGTCCATTTATGGCAATATTATAGCCCAAATCTTCAATTTCAGATGTTGGAAATGCTAAATTTTCGCATTTTAACTCTTGCAAACACACAATATGTGGTTGCTCGGTTTTAAGCCAAGAAAGTAAATTAACAATTCGAGCTTTAACTGAATTTACATTAAAAGTGGCGATTTTAATATGAATCATAATTTATTTAGTTTTATTTGCAAATGATGAAGCATATCGGTTGTGATTTTGGCTAAATCATATTGACATTGCCAACCCCATTGCTCTTTAGCTTGGCTATCATCTATTGATTGCGGCCAAGAATTAGCAATTTGTTGGCGAAAATCTGGCTGGTAATTGATGTTAAAATGCTTGAGATGTTTTTGAATTTCACAAGCAAGTTCGCCACAAGAAAAACTAATGCCTGCAAAATTAAAATTACTATGATTTTTTAGTTTAGAAAAATTGGCACAAGCAAGTTCAATAGTGCCACGAATAGCATCTGGCATATACATCATGGGTAAAATAGTGTTTTCTTGTAAAAAACATTGATAATTACCATTTTGAATTGCTGCATAAAAAATTTCTACAGCATAATCGGTTGTGCCACCTCCAGGTGGTGTTTTATAACTAATTAGCCCTGGATATCGTAGACCTCGAATATCAAGATTATATTTTGCCACATAATAATCGCACAGCAATTCGCCACTTGCCTTGCTTAAACCATACATTGTTTTTGGTAAAATTATTGTTTCTTGTGGAGTATTTTGTTTCGGAGTTTCTGGACCAAAAACCGCAATAGAACTTGGGCAAATAATTTGTTTAATGCCATTTTGACGACTAGCTTCAAGCACATAATAAAGCCCTAAAATATTTACATCAAAACAAAGTTGCGGATTTTTTTCGCCACTTGCCGATAAGATTGCTGCCAAATGATAAACTACTTCGATTTTATTTTTAGTAATAACTTCAACTAGCTGTTGTTTGTTCGTTACATCAAGGCTTACATAAGGAAAGTATTCTGGGGCAACATTTTGAGGCAATGGCAAATCGGAGTTTATCACATTATTTGAGCCATAGATTTGTTTTAAAGCCAAAGAAAGCTCCGAGCCAATTTGCCCTAAAGCGCCTGTGATGAGAATTTTCATTAATTGATAACAAAAAATAAAGATTTAAGATATTCACTTTCTTTTAAAGCGGGATGCAAAGGGTGATCTAGCCCAGCAGTAAAACTAGCAATTAACCTGCCTGTTTTATGGCTTTTTTGCAAAGCCATATTAACCGAGTTAATTAACTGCTCTTTACTAGCATGGTGAGAACAAGAAGCTAACATTAAAATGCCACCATTATTTAAAAGAGGAATTGCCATTTTTGCTAGTTTTTCGTAACCTCTCAACCCAGCAAACAAATGCTTTTTATTTTGAATGAAAGGCGGAGGATCAAGTAAAATAATATCGAATTTTTGCTCTGTAAATTGCGAACTAGATAATAAATCAAAAACCTGCCCTTGATAAAATTTTGCTTTTTCTTGATAATTATTGCCTAATAATTTTTGACAATTTTGCTTTGCTAAATCAAGAGCATGCTTGGAACTATCAATAAAAATAACTTCAGAAGCACCACCTGCAAAAGCATTAACCCCAAAACCACCTACAAAACAATAGGCATCGAGCACTTTTTGATTTTTTGAAATTTCGGCGACAAATTTTCGGCTTGGTTGCTGATCAAAAAACCAACCTGTTTTTTGAGAATTTACTAGATCAACGGTAAAAAATAAATTATTTTCTTGTACTTCAACTAACTGATTGGTTAATTTATCTGAAGAATCTTGGTTGCGCTGAACTTCTAAACCTTCTAAACTTCTGTTTTCTTGATTGTTTTTAAAAATTAAGTTGCAGTTAGCAAAAATAATTTGCATTGCTTCAATAAAAATTGTTTGCAAATTTTGCATACCAGCGGTAGAAATTTGACAAACAAAAATATTAGCAAATCTATCGACAATAAGCCCTGGCAAACCATCGGCTTCGGAGTGAATTAATCGATAATTTGGATGTTGATAAAATTTTTGCCTCAAAGATAGAGCTTGCTGAATTTTATTAACAAAAAAACTCGCATCAATTTTTTGTGCAACATTTTTGCTTAAAATTCGAGCAGAAATAAGAGTTTTATGATTAAAATAACCCAAAGCAAAAGGCTTATTTGCCAAATTAATTTGCACTAAAGAGCCACAAGAAATTGTTTTAAGATCGGCAAAATTAGCAATTTCGTTTGAAAAAACCCAAGGACTACCAGTTTCTAAACGAAGACTGTGTTCTTTTTTAATATTAATTACTGGTAGGGGCATAGATTATATTTGTAGTAAAAATGAATTTTTTCTTTTCAAGAAATTTTCAAATATTTGTGAATAATTCTCTGGTAAAGATTTAGCAAAACTTGGACGATTTAACAAATTATTAGCATATTGCAATAAATTATCGAGATTTTCAAATAAATTTAAGTTAAATTTTTCTGATAAAAACAATAAAGGTTGCATAGCCGAAGCCATAGTAATATCGAGAATTGAAAAAAAATCACCGTTAAAATAAGGTTGATATTTGAGTTGCTTAGCAAAAAGAGTAAGTTTATTTTTTAATTCTTGCTGTTTATCGGCAATGGTTTGAGCATTATCGGCAAAAACCAAGCCAAAAGTAAGAGAAAGTAAAGTGTTACTAAATTCCATCCAACCTCTGTGCCAAGCCAAAACAAACTGATTTTTTGGATGGAAAATGTTTTCGGTGTAGGTTGCCTCAAGGTATTCAAGAATAGCCAAAGATTCAAACAAAGGCCTATCATCAACCAATAAAACTGGTATTTTACCTAATGGAGAAATATCGATAAACCAATTTGGTTTGTTGCCAAGATCGATGTGTTCTTTATGGTAAGAAATATTTTTTTCTAGTAATAAAGTTTCAACTCGATGACCATATGGCGAAAAAGCAGAGGTAAGTAACTTTAAATTGCTCATAAATTAATTCCCCTTAACAACGGTGCAGTCTCTAACAAATACAAACCATAAAAATCGAGAAAACTGCTTTTCAACCATAGCAATTTGATGTATATCGCCATCTTTTCTAGCGGTTTCAATGCTATCATCATAATTTTCAGCAACAAAAAGAGCTAAAGCAGGAAAGTAATTGTTGCAAGCTTTACCTTCTTTGGTTATTTCTGGAAGTTTTTCGGTGGTGATATGGTGCTGTGTTAAAGATGTGCGATAACTATGGCAA
>CANEUR010000111.1 GCA_947441875.1 Rickettsiales bacterium
GACCATCTTAAACCACCCCTTGCAACTTTGCCAAAACGCAGATGTATCGCTTCGGTTTTAGTAGAATAAACAAAAATTTCGGCAAAGGGCACAGGTAATGGTAAATCATTGATTTCTTTTGAATTAAATTTAAAAGCTAAATAATTCTTAAAATTACCATCGGAATCTTTTTGATAATAGTTAGTTCTTAGAGTTGATTTAATAAGATTATAGATTTTTTTCATTATTAAATCATGATAAGAATCTTGCACTAAATCAAAATCTGTTAAAATATTAGCTTCGATATTTTTCAATATTTCAAGACGATTATTATCGCTTAAATCTGGATTAAATTTTGTTTCAAATAAATTTACTAAGTGTTTACAAAGCTCTGGATAATTAACTAAAACATCGATAATATCGTTTTTTAAACCAATTTGTGCCAAATATTTAGTATAAGCAGAAAGTAAATAAACTTGTTTATAGCTAAATAAACAAAAAATTGTCAATTTATTTAAACTAGAAACAGCAGAGGTTTTTTGCCAAATTCTTTCGATGATTTTTTCGAAATTAAGTTTGATAATATCATTAAGTTGAGTTTTGTTTTTACTTAAATATAAGTTAAAATAGTGAATCCACACCTTTTGAATTGAGCGATTTTTATTTTCTTCCTCGATATTGACAATATAAGTGTGTTCTTGAATAACATTAAACCCAAAACTTTCAAGCATTGGCATAATATCAGATAAATTTATTTCTTGCATAGGGGAATAAATCTTTAATTCTGTAATATCGTTGCCAATATTTTGAGATAATTTATGTAAATTAAAAATTGGTATTTTTTTTTTGCAAACTTTCTTCAATTTTTTCGATATCAAGAGTAGCAATTCTAACATCGAAACGATTAGTATAACTCACCGAAAAGGCATTTTTATAACGACTATGTAAAAAAATTCTTTTTTCATCAGCAAAATTTGCTTTTATAGCCTCAAGTAGCTCATCGCTCCAAACTTTTGTAAGCTTAGTAATTTCTTTTTCAATTACAGAATTATCGACTTCAATTTTATTTTGATGATTAGTGCGTATAATTACATGAAAACGAGTAAGGTTAGAATTAGTAATTTGCACAAAAGAATCGGCAACTTCGCCTTGATAAATTTTACATAAATATTCTTTTATAGCATCGCGTATAGCAGAATTGGTATGATCTCGAGGCATAAAAATTAAGCAACTCATAAATCTTTTAAATTTATCACAACGCGAGAAAAACTTCACTAAAGATCGACCAGCAATGGCAACAATTCCTGTGGCATTTTTTAACAACTCTTCTTGCTCTATTTGAAACAACTCATCTCTAGGATAAGCCTCAAGAGTAGAGATAAGATCTTTGTAGTTATGACTACCTTTGATATATTTTGATTGCTTAATTACCCAAGTTGATTTTTTTCTGATAAGAGGAATGTTGTTGATAGATGAAAAATAAACAACAGAAGTAAATAAACCAATAAAACGAAACTCACCGATAATTTTACCTTCGGCATTTATTTTTTGTATTCTAATTCTTTCTGCATTGGTGTGTCTATGAATTCGACAGCGATAACGAGATTTTATAATCTCAACCACATAAGGGTTTTGTAACGAATCACCAACTTCTTGCGCAGAAGAATTCACAACTTCTGGCTTAAAATCTGGGCTTGAAGAACGAAAAACACCAAATTTAAAATTAGCTAAATCAGAGAGATGCGGTTGATTATTGTGGTAAGAAATATCAAATTCTGTAGCACCTAAAAAAATAAAATTATCTGCCAATAGCCAATTGATAAAATCTTGATATTCTTCGATAGTTTGATTATTGATATTTTTAGCATTACTTAACTGTTTTAAGGCTTTACTTGCTAAATCTTGCATTGGTTGCCAATCATGAACCACCAATGCCACATTTTCGAGAATTTTAGCAATATTTTTCTCAATTAATTGCAACTCATTTTGATGTGTATTTTTTTCGATGTGAAGCTGTATCAAAGATTCTTTATCTTTACTATCAAAACTAATGAAATTACCTTTTTCTCGAGAAACCGAAAGCACTGGATGTAAAATATTTTCTATTTTTATACTTTGTTTATCTAAAAAAGAAACGATAGAATCAACCAAAAAAGGCATATCTTTATTTACTACCTCAATTATGGTAAATAAAGAATCTGGCTGTTGATTATAAACTCTTACAACAAAATCATTATTTTTTTTAGTAGTTAAAAAATCAAAAGCAGAAAAAGCAAAATCAAACAATTGTTGAGTAGTGTAGTTTTCAAAATCGTTTATGTTATTATCTTGATAAAATAACTGCACAAAATTCATAAAACAAGAAGGATTGTTATGCTTTGATAATTGCTGGCTTGTTTGAGAGAATTGTAATACTTTTTCGATAATATTTTTCATGTTTTCTTTATTTTTTGATTAAAATAACAATCATTTGCATATCTTCTAGCTTTGGCTTAAATTCAGGCTTCGCAAACTCTTGGGTGATTAATAAGATATCTTGCATCATTTTTTCGGCAATATCACGATGAGTAATTTCTCTACCCTTCATTTTAATACTTAATTTAACTTTATTGCCTTTCTCGATAAATTCTTTAGTGTGACGAATTTTGGTATCGTAATCGCCTTTTCCTATGTTAATAGTCATTTTAATTTCTTTAACTTCAATCACTTTTTGCTTTCTTTTAGATTCGTTAGCTTTTTTCTGTAATTCATATTTCATTTTACCAAAGTTAGAAATTTTGCAAACAGGGGGATTGGAATTTGGGGAAACTTCTATTAGATCAAGGTTGTATTCAAGTGCTTTTTTGATACCTTCATTAACAGACATAACACCAAGCATTTTGCCTTGGTTATCTATAACCCTCACTTGAGGGGCTTTAATTTGTTCGTTAATTTTAAAAAAATTATCGCTTTGATTGTTTGATTTCACACTAAAAAATTAAGATTAATATAATAACACAACCCTTGTATTCTGAAACTAATAATAGTGTCAATTGTATTGTATTTTATTGTTGATTTTTGGTATATTCAAGATGCAACAGCCCAATAATTTAGTGATGCAATATCTTCAATATTTAAATTATAAATATAAAGCTTAGAAATAGCAACAAATTTATATTTAATATTCACAAAAAATTAACACAAAATTAGCAATAAAACAAGGTTCCTTATGCTATTTACTATTTTATAAAATATTCTTTTATAAAAATAAATTAAAGATTTTAAATTGCTTTTTTATAATTTGCAAAACATTTTTCACAACTACTTAGGAATGTTTCATCACTAATTTGTTTCAATGCAACAATACCTTAAAGTAGCAATATTTTAATTCGATATAAAAATTTAGCTTGCATTTATATTTGTCACAATTAAAATTTTCACTTATTTTTTATTGAAACAATTTTTTACAATTAAAAAATGCTTGTTAGCAAAAATTACAGTAAAGCCTTATTTAACATAGCTTCTCAACAGCAAGTTATACCCCAAGTAAAAGAACAGTTTTTTGAGTTAAATAACCTTTTTACTCCTAATTTACTATTTACTTTAAAAAATCCCACTCTTAATAAAAACTATTTATTAATTGTTGTAAAAAAAATTATCGAAAAAGCAAAATTCTTACCAATAATCAATAATTTTCTACTAGTTTTAGCTAATAATAAAAAAATTCATCTTCTTGCAGAAATTCATCAACAGTTTTTATATCTTTATAATGAATATAATAATATTTTGCAAATAGAAGTTATTTCCACCACAGGAAATATTAATATTGAACCAATCAATGATATTTTAAGTAAAAAACTACCCTTGCAAAAATTTATTATTTCGCAAAAAAGCAATAGTCAAATATTAGCTGGCTTGCAAATTAAACTTGAAAACACCATTTTTGATGCTAGTCTCTCGCAAAATCTAGCCGAA
>CANEUR010000112.1 GCA_947441875.1 Rickettsiales bacterium
AAGGCAACATTATCGTAATTTCAGCAAAAGATTCTCTTATAGTAAAATAAAAATCGCCCTACTCTCTCGACTCACTTCAATCAAAGAAGCCAAAAACATCAAAGAAAATTTACAAAAAGGCGAAATAGATATTATTATTGGTACACATTCTTTACTTTCTGATAGTGTTAAATTTGCCAATTTAGGCTTGGTAATTATTGATGAAGAACAGCATTTTGGAGTTTCTCAAAAAGAGAAATTAAAAAAACTGAAAAACGCTGTGCATTTACTCACTCTTTCGGCAACTCCCATCCCTCGAACCTTACAAATGTCGCTTGGTGGCGTAAAAGATTTAAGCCTTATTGCCACACCACCTCTTGATCGCTTGGCGGTGCGAAACTTTGTTTTACCCTATGATTCGGTAATTATAAAAGAGGCAATTATGCGCGAATACAATCGCAGTGGGCAAGTATTTTTTGTAGTACCAAGAATTAAAGACTTGCAAGAAATTTTACCACGCTTACAGGTTTTACTGCCAGAACTCACTATTGCAGTAGCTAACGGACAAATACCAGGAGCAAAATTAGAGCAGATAATGAGCGAATTTTTAGAAGGAAAAATCGATGTTTTGCTTTCTACTACTATCATTGAATCAGGAATTGATATTGCCAATGCTAATACTATGATTATTTATAAAGCCGAACACTTTGGTTTAGCTCAACTTTATCAATTAAGAGGTAGAGTTGGTCGAGGAAAAATAAGAGGTTATTGTTATTTTATGCTTGATAAAAATCAAAAAACTAGCAAAGAAAACATGAAGAAACTCGAGGTAATGCAAAAATTAGATTCTCTTGGAGTTGGCTTTAATGTAGCAAGCTCTGATCTCGATATTCGTGGTAGCGGAAATTTATTAGGTGAAGAGCAATCAGGAAATATCAATGAAGTTGGGGCAGAGTTTTATCAACAACTTTTGTTTGAAACCGTCAATCAATTAAAGGCAAATGAAGGAGAGCACGAAAATTATAATTTAAGCCATCAAGTAGCAGTAAAACTTGGAGTTTCCATGTTTATTGCCGAAGAATATATGCCAGATATATCTTTAAGAATGAGTTTTTATAAAAAAATCTCTTGCTTAAAAACCGAAACCGAATATCAAAATTTACTCAACGAATTAATCAATCGCTTTGGCAATCCACAACCAGAAACCATTAATTTACTTGAAATGGCAATTTTAAAAAATCGCTGTTGTCAAATGCAAATAGCAAGTTTAGAGTTAGTGAACCAAGGAATACAATTAGCTTTTTATGAAAATAAATGTAGTTTTGCCGAAAAAATTTTAGCTTTTAGCATGCAAAAACAAAATAAATTTAAAATTTTGCCACAACAAAAACTGTTATTTTTTGCTAATCATCAAAATACCACTACTTCGCAAAAGTTTTCTTTAGCCAATCAAGTTTTACAATTTTTACAAGATTTATAAAATGTGACTATTGCAATAGTCACATATTTAAAAATAACATGCTCGAGTTTTTTTTGTTGATTTGCAAAATATTTTTGTTAAAATTAAAACTTTATATAAAACTATTTATTACAAAAACCATGACTCAAAAATTACATGAAGCCACAAAAATTGTGCATGCAGGCAGGCATCCAAAAGAGCAAGGCTGGATGGTGAATCCGCCAATTTATCAAAGTTCAACCATTGTTTTTCCTACTTTAAAAGATTTGCTTTATGCAGAAAGAGGCTATTCTAATAACGATTTAGTGCAACCTTACGAATTAAAATACGGTAGATATGGCACCCAAACCAATTTTGCCCTCGAGCAAGCAATTGCCGAGCTAGAAGGTGGTTACAACACTTTTGTTACTTCCTCTGGAGCGGCCGCCATCAATACTGCTCTCATCGCTTTTTTAAAACAAGGCGATCATATGCTGATGGTTGATAGTGTTTATTCGCCAACCAGAGGTTTTGCCGATAAATTTTTAAAAAAACTCGGCATCCAAACCACTTATTTCGATCCATACATAGGCTCTAATATTTCTAGTCTCATTCAAGAAAATACCAAAGTTATTTTTTTAGAAAGCCCTGGCTCTCAAACATTTGAAATATCCGATATTTCGGCAATTTGCCAAGTTGCCAAGCAACATCAAATAATAACCATTCTCGATAACTCTTGGGCGAGTGGTATTTATTTTAAACCTTTTGATCATGGTGTTGATGTTTCGGTGATGGCACTTACCAAATATATCAATGGTCATTCCGATATAATGATGGGCTCTATAACTGTGCAAGAAAAACATTTTCGAGTAATGTACGAAGCTTTTCGTTATATGGCAGCAACTGCCGCTCCTTATTGTTCTTATATGGTACAAAGAGGTTTACGAACTGCTAAACTAAGAATCGATCATTGTTTTAAATCGGCTTTAGATGTTGCAAATTGGCTTAGCAAAAAAACAGAAGTCGAAAAAGTTCTTTACCCTGCCCTACCAAGCGATTCTAATTACACTCTTTGGAAACGAGATTTTACTGGGGCTGCTGGGCTATTTTCAATTGTGCTTGATAAAAAATATTCGAACGAATCATTAGCCAGAATGGTTGATAAGCTACAATTTTTTGGCATGGGTTATTCTTGGGGTGGCTACGAATCTTTAATTTTACCGTTCGATGCCACTTCAATACGTACCGTTACTAATTTTGCTTATCCAGATAAAACTTGCTTACGTATAAATATTGGGCTAGAAGCAGTTGAAGATCTAAAAGAAGATCTTGAACTAGGTTTTAAAAGATTAAAAAAATAAAATGCTAAACTCTTTGCCAAAAGTTTTAGGAATCTACAAACAATCTGCTAAAATCAATAATTGGTTTGGCTTACCTGCTATTGCCGATATTTTATTTAAGCCTTCTTGCATTATTGATTTACAAAATTTTTTAAGTAAAATTGATAGTCAAATTCCATTACATATTATTGGAGCTGGCTCAAATATTATCATTACTCAACCAAATATTTCTGGGGTAGTTATTAAACTTGGCAAAGAATTTAATAACATCAATCATCAGCAAAATTTACTTACAGTTGGTGGAGCTAATTTATGTGCCAATGTTTCTATGTATTGTCAACAACACAATTTAGGTGGGCTAGAATTTTTAAACACCATTCCAGGCTCAATTGGTGGTGCAATTGCTATGAATGCTGGTTGTTATGGTGGCGATGTTTCACAATTTTTACTAGAAGCAACTGCTCTTGATTATCAGGGCAATCTACATAAATTAACCAACTCCGATTTTGGCTTTGTTTATCGTGGCAACAGTTTAACTCAAAAATATATTTTTGTTGAAGCAGTTTTTGCCTGCCAAACCAGTAATGAAAAAGAAATATCTCAAAAAATTAGCGGTTTTTTGCAACAACGCGAGCAAACACAACCAATTAGAGCCAAAACTGGCGGTAGCACTTTTAAAAATCCAGTAAATAATCAAAATTATAAAGCTTGGCAACTAATTGATGCAGTAGGTTTAAGAGGTTATTTTATTGGTGATGCTTGCTTTTCAAGTAAGCATTGTAATTTTTTAATCAACACTAAACAAGCAACAGCTCAAAATTTACTTGATTTAGGAAAATTAGCTCAAGAAAAAGTTTTGCAAAAATTTAATATTTCCCTCCAATTAGAAATCAAACTAATCAAATAGAATATAGTCTTCTTGCAGCATCATCTATTATTTCTGACCTTGGCTGGCTAACTTGATTATTTGGTATTTGGTATTTTCTTTCAAATTTTTCTATTTTAAATTTATTGAGCAAAGCCTCCGCTTCTTGACAAAAAGATTTTTGTTTATCTAAATCCCTACTTGTTTGGTATTTTAATTGCAAAGCAAGCTATTCATCCCTTAATTTTAAATATCTTTTAGC
>CANEUR010000113.1 GCA_947441875.1 Rickettsiales bacterium
CGGTTACCTTGTTCATCACAATTAGATGATTTTTCTTCTGCTTCTAATTCGGATATAATTTGACAATCTAATACTAATAGTTCTGCTAATTGTTTAGATGACATACATTGATATCGTTCCTCCAATGTTGTTTTTTCGTTCACTTTTCCAGATTCAGATAACAATTCTTTATGACAATTTTTATTAAATGTTAATATATCTTTCAATAAGTTGATAGGTTGTTCTATTTGTTGTTTTTTCTCATCTGGTATGTAACTTTCTAGTTCGTTAATATAATTTTGCATTTGAACTAGTTTTTTAATGTATAAATCCTGTATATTTTCTGGTGATTCTGATAAAGTTGCAAAACATTGATTTTTAATTTCTTGTGCTTGTATAGGCTCAGAGTTAAAATAATTTGTAAATTTCTGCTCAATTTCTTGTTGACTTTTGCTATTTTCTTGCATTTCTGTAAAATTTTCAAGATAAGTAAGTTCTGGATCGTAGGTTTGATCTTTCGGCAAATCAAAGCAATCATTTACTTTAGAATGTAAGATACTAATCGCACAATAAGTAAAAAAACTCATGCCAATAGCATTAAGATAATAGGATAAACCACCGGTACTGGCACCAGTAATAACAGCATGGGTGACGGCAGTGGCAGAGGCAATAGTTGCTTCGATTACAGGCATAAAAAAAATAAATTAAATTAATAAAAATACATTAACTAATAAATCAATGTATTTTGCTATTATATTTTTATTTTATTGTCAAGTATTATTTTAATAAATTTTTATGTTTATTGTTTTTTATATTTTTTCTTGAAAATGTTATTAGCGAGGCAATGTTTTTTATACCTGCATTAGCAATTATATTTTACTTTATTTGCCATTTTTGATAAAAAATATAAAAAATTAGCACAAGAAAAATAGGAGTAAATACTAAAATAAAATATATTTTAGTATTAGAGCTAATTAAAATATGTGAGCCAAAGTTTTTGATGAGTATTTTTTTAATTTCAGCTTCGGTTTTGCCTTGTTGAATTTCTTTTCGAATAAAATTTCGTAGTGAATAAGCAAAATCGCTATCAGAATTTTCAATCACCTGGCCCTTGCAAGTGAGGCATTTTACTTGCAAAAAAAGTGTTTGAGCTTGTTGCTCTTGTTGTGGGTTGTTAAGTCTTTCTTCTGGGCTAAGTGCCGCAGCGCTCTTACATAGTATAAAAAAAACCATCAAAAATATTATCTTTTTCATAATACAAAAATTTTGTTGAAATATATGAAAACAATTTTACAATAAATTATTTTAAATCCTACTAATATTTGGAGTTTTCACTTGTTAAATAAATTAAAATCATTGGTTGTTTCGGGCCTGGAATGTTTGCCAATTATCGAAGGCGGTAAAGGTGTTGGCATCACTAATGGTAATACCGCAGGGCATTTTGCGAAAGCTGGTGCTGTTGGTACTTTTTCTGGAGTAAATGCCGATTATATAACTCCTGATGGTAATTTAGTGCCACTGGTTTATCGCACTCACACTCGTCGAGAAAAACATGAAGAGTTAATTGATTATTCTATAAAAGGCGGTATTTCGCAAGCAAAAATTGCTGCTGATATTGCTGGAAATAGTGGTCGAATTCATATGAATGTTTTATGGGAAATGGGTGGAGCTGAAAGAGTTTTGCATGGTATTTTAGAAGGTGCCAAAGGTTTAATTCACGGCATTACTTGTGGCGCTGGTATGCCTTATCGTTTATCAGAAATTGCCGAAAAATACAAAGTTCATTATTATCCAATAGTTTCTTCTATGAGAGCTTTTCGTGCCTTATGGAAAAGAAGTTATCACAAAGCCAAGCAATTATTGGGCGGAGTGGTATATGAATGCCCGTGGAGAGCTGGTGGACATAATGGTTTATCAAATGCCGAAAGCCCTAATGCATATGAAGATCCCTACCCAAGAGTAGTTGAAATAAGAACTTTCATGAATGAAATAGGCTTACAAAATGTGCCAATCATTATGGCTGGTGGGGTATGGCATTTGCAAGATTTTACACATTGGCTTGATAATCCTCAAATTGGTTTGATAGCCTTTCAATTTGGCACAAGGCCAATGCTTACTCAAGAATATCCAATTTCTTCTGAATGGAAAAACATTTTACGTAATCTCAAAGAAGGCGATGTTTATTTAAACCGCTTCAGTCCTACTGGCTTTTATTCTTCGGCAATCGAAAATGATTTTATCAGAGAGTTAAAAGCTAGAGAATTAAGACAAATAGAATATAGAAACAATTCAGAGGGTATTTTTATTGCTACCATACCTTTTGGCAATAGAGGTAGAGCGGTTTATATCAAGCCTTCCGACCAGCAAAAAGTGGAAGAGTGGAAAAAGCAAGGTTTTACTGAAAGTTTAAAAACCCCAGATGAAACTTTAATTTTTGTTGATAAATCTAAATCTCAGCAAATTCTTAATGATCAAATAAATTGTATGGGATGTTTAAGTCAATGTCGTTTTAGTAATTGGGCCGATAAACCAGAGATGCACTACACTACTAGTAAAAAAGCCGATCCTCGAAGTTTTTGTATCCAAAAAACTTTACAAGATGTTAGGTTTAACATCGATATTGCTAATCAGCTAATGTTTTCTGGGCATTCTGCCTATAAATTTGCTTCCGATCCTTTTTATGCCGAGGGCTTTATGCCTACCATAAAACAATTAGTTGAAAGAATTATTACTGGTAAGTAATTTATGCACACCAAGTTTATTTTTATTACAGGCGGAGTTGTTTCTTCTTTAGGTAAAGGTTTGGCTGGTGCTTCGTTAGCATCTTTATTGCAAGCAAGAGGTTTTTCTGTTAAACTACGTAAACTCGATCCTTATTTAAATATCGATCCAGGCACCATGAGCCCACTACAGCATGGCGAAGTTTTTGTAACCGAAGACGGAGCCGAAACCGATCTTGATTTAGGTCATTACGAAAGATTCACAGGGGTTGATGCCAAAAAAGAAGATAGCATAACCGCCGGGCAAATTTATGCTAAACTTCTTAAAAAAGAAAGAAAAGGCGATTATTTAGGTGGCACAGTGCAGGTTATTCCACATGTTACTAATCTTATTAAAGAGTTTATTTTGCATAATATTGTTGGGGTTGATTTTATGCTCTGCGAAATTGGTGGCACAGTAGGCGATATCGAGGCTTTACCATTCTTTGAAGCTATCAGGCAACTTGCCTATGAAATGCCCAAGCAATGTGCTTTTTTACATCTCACCTTATTACCTTATATTGCTAGTGCTGGCGAACTAAAAACTAAACCTACTCAACACTCGGTAAAAGAACTACGTTCAATTGGTATTCAGCCTAATATTATTTTATGTCGAGCCGAAAAATATATCGAAAAATCGCATCTACAAAAAATTGCCCAAATGTGCTCAGTGCCAGAAACAGCGGTAATTGCCGCCCCTGATTGCAAAAATATTTATCAAGCACCAATTGTTTATCATCAAAATGGTCTTGATACTGCAATTTTAAGCTTTTTTGATCTACCTCAAACCAAGCCTAACCTTAGTAAGTGGTTAAATATTAACGATGCCATCAATAATCCTACTAAAACTGTTAACATAGCAATTGTTGGTAAATATATCGATTACCAAGATTGTTATAAATCACTTCTTGAAGCCTTAAATCATGCAGGTTTTGCTCTAAAAATAAAAGTTAATTTTTTGTGGGTTAATGCTCGAGAAGGTAAAGATCTTAACTTGCCTAAAAATCTGCAAGCAATTTTAGTGCCAGGAGGCTTTGGTTTTGATGGCACAGAAGGTAAAATTGCC
>CANEUR010000114.1 GCA_947441875.1 Rickettsiales bacterium
CATTAATTAAAGAGTTTTCATCAACTAAAAATAACCAATCTTTGATGGTAAAATTATAATTTTTATTGCCAAATGGTATTGCTAAGACATAATCCATTTTTACAGCATTGCCATATTGTTTACCTTGTGCGGTTTTTACTACATCAGAAGCGGTGGCGGTGAAGCTGTTATCATTTTGCATAGTAAGTTGCCAAGTTCTTTCTTGTTTTTCGCCATCGTTAAATAAAAAATACTCTTGTAAAATACCGTTATTTTCTTGCCAAGAAGCGTGAATTTTTACAGTAAAAGTTCGAATTACTTTACCTTGCCAATTTTGTAAAATACCATAAGCTTCAAGGTTGCCGTTAAAATATTTTCGAACATCGAACTTTGGAGAATTATTTTTATAAATCTCAATATTTTGTGAAGAACAACTAAATAAAAAAAACATAGAAATAATAAAAATTATTGATAAACTAGAAAGTAAAAAAGACGATTTTATTAATTTTGACATAATTTTGAATTCTTTGATAAAAGGTTACATTGATATAATTATTATGGTATTTTAACAAATGTCAAAAGAAAATTTAGTAACAGAATCTAATAAAAAATTTTGCTCTACTTGGTTTAAATGATGTGAAGTTTGTTGCCAAATATTTTGATGATATTCTTTAAGCCATTTTTTTTCTGGATAGGTAAGCATTTTACTCTCAACCAAGTTATAATCAAAAGGTGCTAACGATAATGTTTCAAAGCATAAAAAATTTTGATTGTATTCTTTAACCAATAGCAAATTTTCAAGCCTAATGCCATATTTATCTGGTAAATAAACCCCTGGTTCGTTAGAAAGTATCATATTTGGTAATAAAATATGTTGATTGTTTTTGCCAATGCCACAACCATCTTCGTGAACACCTAAAAAACTACCAACACCATGCCCAGTAGAATGCGCATAATCAAGACCAAATTGCCATAAATATTGTCTAGCTAAGCTATCTAGCTGATAACCCTTGGTACCTTTTGGAAATTTTGCTCTCGCAATTGCTAAATGCCCTTTTAATACTAAAGTATAATGTAAAATCATTTCTGATGTTGGCTCTCCAATGGCTAGAGTTCTGGTAATGTCGGTGGTGCCATAAAAATCGTTGCCTAAATATTGAGCACCAGAATCAACTAAAAAAAGAGAGTTAGAATTAATTATTAAATCGGAGTTAGAAGTGCATTGATAATGAATTATAGCTCCATTGGCTGCCATAGCAGAAATGGTATTAAAACTTTCGTAAAAAAAATCGGGAGATTGTCGACGTAAAAATTCGAGATGTTGTTGAGCTTTGGACTCGGTGTTAAAAGTTTTAGTTTTGTGTTGATGCTGTAGCCAGTAAAAAAACTTTACTAAAGCAATACCATCAAGCCTTGCCGATTGGTAGGCTCCTGCTATTTCTCGGAGATTTTTTACTGCCTTTTGTTTTGTGATAGGACATATTTGTTTATGAATGGAAAAATTGTTGTTTAATAAAATATTATAAAGATAGCAATTAGTAGTGTTAAAATCGGTATAAATTTGATTTTTCACAGGATGAAAATTAGAAAAAAAATTTTCTATTTCATTAAAAGAAAACAATTCAATAAAATTTTTAGCTAAATTCAGATTTTTGGTATTTTCAAGATTAGTAAAAAGAGTTATTTTATTGTTTGGATGCAAAATTGCTACAGAGAAAAAAATTGGTGTATGTAATAAATCTCGACCTCTTAAATTAAGGAGCCAGCAGATATTTTCAGAATTAGTGAGGAGAAAAGTTTTATTTGGATTGTTAGAGGTTATTTGTTGTCTTTTTTCAAAAGAGCTTAAACCACAGATTTCGTCTGGGCAAATGAAAGCTGTAGAAATATCGTAATTAGACCAAAAATATTGTAGCGGATCGATATCAAGTGGGTTAATTAAAATTATGTTATTTGTTATTTCGTTGTATTTTTGCCAATCAGAAACATTTAGCAGATTATCAATAAAGGCAATTTTTTGTGTTGATTTTATATTTTCGTTAAGCCAAGAAAAAACTGATGTTTCGGCAATGTTGATAATGCAAGATATTGCAGGAACAAGTTGATGTTTTGCTTGTAATAAATATCGACCATCGGTAAAAAAATAATTTTTTTCTTTGCCAAAAATTACCGTGGCATTTGAACCAGTAAAACCAGTAAGATACTTGATAAATTGTTGTTTTTCAGGCAAATATTCGCTAAAAAATTGATTAGTATTATTGATTATTAGAAAATCAAGTTTTTTATCGAATAAAAATTGTTTAATATCAAGAATGTTTATCATTTATTTTTTAAACATATTCAGCATTTTATGAGTAACTAAAAAGCCGCCAAAAATATTGATTGCCGAAATAACAATAGCAAAAAAACTAATGATGGCAATTAGATTAATTTCTTTGCAATTACCAAGAGCCACCATGGCACCAATAATAATTACCCCAGAAATAGCATTAGTGACCGACATAAGAGCGGTGTGTAGCGCAGGGGTTACCTTCCAGACAACGAAATAACCAATGAAACAAGACAGCACAAATAAAGAAAAAGAAAAAATAAAAGCATTTTGCACATATTGACCCGACATAGATTCAAGAATGATAACTTTAGAAATAAGTAGATCGGAGTTTTTTTTAATAGAATCGGTAAGAGAAAGTATATCTTGAATTGTGGCTTGCGACATAAAATAAAAATATTTTGTTATTTGGCGAATTACAAAGTGAAAATGTTAAATAAATAATATTACTAGTAAAATAAAAGACAAGTTGTTTATCAAAAGTTTTTTAAACATGTTAATAAAATGTTGCATTTTAAAATTTATACAATTTTTCTTCTATTTTTAATTTAATATTATGGGGCTATTGCATCGCTAATTTGTTTTAATTTTTTGCTAGTTTTCACGTAGAAATTTTGCTTATTTAAAGATGGGAATTGTTATTATATCTATCAAAACAAGAGTTTAAAATCATCTTGTTTTGATAGATATAATATTTAACAATATAATTAATTATATGTAATTATTTTTTAAATTTCAAGTATTCTTTATATCTTTAAAATACTTTTATTTTTTTGGCTATTTCTTCGGCTATTTCTTGTATTTCGGCAAGTTTTTTGCCCTCAACCATGATTCTAATTAAGTTTTCGGTGCCAGATTTTCGAACCAATATTCGACCTTGATTGCCGAGTTTTTGTTGTTTTAGATGAATAAAATTTTGTATTTCTTCTTGTAGTAACGGATTTTGCTTGCTAATTAAGGTAATGTTTTTCAATATTTGTGGATTTGGAGTAAAAATATTAGCAAGTTGATGCATTTTTTGTTTGCTTACAATTAAGGCAGAAAGCACTTGCAAGCTAGCTAATAAACCATCGCCTGTGGTAGAATAATTTGATAAAATTAAATGCCCAGATTGTTCTCCACCAAAATTATAGCCGTATTTTTGCATAGCCTCCAACACATACTTATCGCCAATGTTGGTGCGAATAGTATTTATGCCAATATAATTTAAATAATCTTCAAGAGCAAGATTAGACATCTGGGTAATGGCAACGGTATCTTGTTTTAACTTGCCTTCGTTATGCAGTTTTTCGGCAATGATGGCAATTAATTTGTCGCCTTCAATAATATTTCCGAGATCGTCAACAATTAATAATCTGTCGGCATCTCCATCAAGAGCAATGCCAATATCAGCTTTTTCTGTTAAAACTTTTTCTTGCAAAGCTTGTGGTTTGGTAGAGCCAC
>CANEUR010000115.1 GCA_947441875.1 Rickettsiales bacterium
TATTTTTTTTCAATCAATTATCTACCTTCCTCTGCTTATTTTTATGTCATTTCACGATTTTAAGAAAAAGCAATTTTAGCCATGAAATGTAAAACTTTTTTTTATATTTATTCTCATAAAATATTTTTTTGGCTTTTTATTTTTTTCTTTAGTTTGCAGGTTTGGTTTTGGAAAAAAACCGAGTCTTATCATCAAGCACAACAACCTATTCCAGAAGCACCTAGTAAATATGTAGTTTCAGCCATGTCTTTTGGCGATAAAGAATTTTTATTTCGAACTTTAGCAAGTCGCATTCAAAATGCTGGCGATATTTTTGCTGGTTTTATGGCTCTTAAATATTATTCTTATCAAAATCTTTATCAATGGTTTAAAACTCTCGATACTTTAAACAATCAATCGTTATTAATGCCATCTTTGGCTAGTTATTATTATTCACAAACTCAAAATAAACCCGATACTATTTATATTATCAATTATCTCGATGAATTTGCCAGTCAAGATATTGATAAATATTGGTGGTGGCTATTTCAAGCAACTTTTATTGCTAAACGCGATTTAAAAGATTATAATTTAAGCCTGAAAATTGCTAATAAATTAGCGCAAAATCAAGCAAAGCAAGCTCCTATTTGGACCAAACAAATGCCAGCCTTCATTAGTGCCGAAATGGGAAATAATTGCTTAGCACTAAAAATTATCAGTAATATTTTGCAAGATTATAAGAAAAAATCAGCAGAAATTAATCAAAACAATCATCCAGAAATTGCCAGAGAAATCAATTTTATGAAATTTTTTATTGAAAAGCAAATTTACTTATTAAAGCAGCAAAATTTTAACGCCAACCAATGCAAATAAAATCTCTTTCGGCAATTATTTCTCTTGCCTTGCAAGAAGATAATGCTTATCACGATCTTACTTCTGATTTTACTATAAACGAACAACAGGAAAATAAATTTTCTATAGTCGCACGTCAAGATATGATATTAAGTGGTATTAATGTTTTGCAACAAACTTTTTTGCAATTAAAACAAAACAGTAAATTTAGCCAAAGTAAATATCAATTAACCATTAATTATCAAGATGGCGATTTTATTTCTGCAAATCAAATAATCGCTAGCGGTATAGCTTCAACAAAACTTATTTTAGCAGGAGAAAGGGTTATTTTAAACATTTTGCAACATTTGAGTGGTATTGCTACCAAAACTCATCAATTAGTTGCTAAATTAAATAATCCTGCTATTGCAATATTTGATACTCGTAAAACCATTCCCGGACTTCGTGAATTACAAAAATATGCAGTTCGTTGTGGTGGGGGCAATAATCACAGATTTTGTTTAGCCAGTCAAATATTAATTAAAGACAATCATATTGCCTCTAATCAAAGTATTTTACAAACCGTTAAAAAAGCACAATCTCACAATATACAAAATTTACTTCTTGAAGTTGAGTGCGATAATATAAATCAGGTGCAAGAAGTGGTGTTAGCAAACCCAGATATTATTATGCTCGATAATATGCCTATAGATGAAATTAACAAGTGTTGTAAAATAATTAGAAATCATAATAAATCAATTATTATCGAGGTTTCTGGTTCAATAAGTTTAACAAATATTCATTTATATAGCTCTCTTGATATAAACAGAATTTCCATTGGATCAATTACTCATTCTGTAAGTAGCATAGATATTGGTTTAGATTTTTTTATTTTACAATAAACTTTTTTTGTCTTAATATTTTATGGCTCGTAATAGCAAATCTATGGGCTTCGTCACGTATTTTTTGCAAAAAATACAGCGCAGCAGAGTTTTTTTCGAGCTTAATTTCGGTTTGATCTGGCAGGTGAAATGTTTCGTTACCAGCGTTTCTGTTTTCGCCTTTGGCAATGCCAATAATAGCAATATCAATATTTAACTCTTGTAAAATAGTTTTTGTTGCTGAAATTTGTGGCTTACCGCCATCAATTAATAATAAATCTGGCAAAACTCTTTGGTATTTACTATTTTTTACAGCAAATCGTCGATAAATCATTTCTTTTAACATGGCAGTATCGTCTTGATGATTTTTAGTGAGTGCTTGTAATGTATCATTTTGATATAATGTATCATTTTGAGATAAATTAGGGTTATTTTGTTGTAAATAAAATTTACGATAACCGCTTTTAATAAAACCATCAACTCCAACGGCAATCATTGCCCCCACCATATTAGTAAAATTAGTATGACTGTTATCATAAACTTCGATTCTTTGAGGAATTTTATTAAGTGAAAAAATCTTTTTGATTTCAAGTAAAATTTTTTTAGTAGTTAAATTATGAGAGATTTTTTGTTCTAAAGCTTGCCAGCCTAAGTTATATTGTTCTTGTAATAAATTAAACTTCACACCCTTTTTAGGATTTTCGATAATAATTTTTCTATTCGCCAAGTTAGTTAAAAAACTTTCTAACAAAACATGATTATCGGGAAGAATATTGCAAATCAATGAAGCTGGAGGCTGATTATCGAGGTAAAACTGACCAATAAAATCAGATAAAAAACTATGTAAATTAGTATCGTTTTCGTAATCAAAAAAATATGGTTTTGCCCCATAATTTTGCCCTGCTCGATAAAAGGAAACATAAACACAAATTTTATTTTGCACAGTTATAATATTTAATAAATCAAAATCACCAATAAAAACAGTATTGATGCTCTGTTTTTGCGAAATAACATCAAGTGCTTTTAGTTGATCTCTTATTTCTATGGCTTTTTCATATTGTAAATTTTCGCTGTATTGATGCATTTTTTCTTGCAGATCTGCCTTTACTTGCTCTGTTTTGCCAGATAAAACATTAATAGCATTGTTAATATTTTTATGGTAATCGACCTGCTCTATTAAGCCCACACAGGGAGCGGAACATTTTTTTATTTGATAATCAAGACAAGGTTTTTTTCGACCATTAAATTCGGCATCGCTACAACCCCTGATTAAAAAAGTTTTTCTTATTAAATCGATAGTTTTTTTTACTGCAAAAGCATCGGCAAATGGACCAAAGATTTTTTGATTTTCTGCGGTTTTTTTGCCTCGATATTTACTGATTTGTGGAAAATGATGTTTAGAAATAGAGATTTGCGGAAAAGTTTTGCCGTCTTTTAGCAAAATATTAAATGGCGGAAGTAATTTTTTAATGAGATTATGTTCGAGTAAAAAAGCTTCTAGTTCGGTGTTGGTAAGAGAAATTTCGATGGTTTTTGCTAAAGTTACCATTCTTTTAATTCGAAGAGAAAGACTGGAAAAATTAGTGTAATTAATAACTCTTTTAGCAAGATTTTTTGCCTTTCCTACATACAAAATTTGATGATCTTTATCAAAAAATTGATAAACACCGCTTTGCGAAGGAATTTGCGGTAGAAATTGCTTGATATCTTCAACCGACATTTTTGCTTTTTTTATATTTATAAAAGATCCATAAAAATAATATTGCTATTAAAACAAAAATGACAATTTTAATATTATTTAACAAATATTCTTGATGCAAACTAAAATAATAGCCAAAAATTACCAAGATTGTTGTCCAGATTGTTGAGCCAAGTGCTGTATAAAACAAAAATTTTATGATATTCATTCTGGCAAGGCCTGCTGGTATTGAAATAAAATGACGAAAACCTGGTAATAATCTACCTACAAATACTGCTATTTCACCATATTTGATGAAAAATATTTCTATTTTGGTGATAGTTTGTGGTTTTATCCAAAAA
>CANEUR010000116.1 GCA_947441875.1 Rickettsiales bacterium
CGCGTCCTTCTTCGGCTCTCTATGCCAAGGCATCCATCGAATGCCCTTATTTTGCTTATTTATCCAAATCTATGTGCAGAATTAATTTGCAAATTAAATTCTGTTTTCTTGTGTTTGAGTAGAAGAAATAAGGTTTTTCTTGAGATTTTGAATTATACATTTAAATTAAATTTTTTAATTAAAATGCGGTATTCTTTCTAATATCAAATTATTTACGATGTCTTCTAGTATTTAATTACTAGAAAGTTTAGCTTTTTAAACAATTGCTAAAACTTTTTTACCTTCAAGTTTTTTTAAAAACTCGTTGGTAGGACGAATATTATGATTGATGTTTTTTAAAATGTCAACAAGTTTTATAAAAAATTTTCAACTTTTTTATAGATGCAATAAAATCAATGTTTGGTTGGCATTTTTTTGCCCAAAAAACGATATTTTTTCGTAAATAAAAAAAATTTTTTTTAACATATTTTGCTCTTTATTGCTGTTTTATAATTAAATTATTTTTTTCTTGATTGAAATCTACTAAAATAGAGGCTTCTTTGCTAATTTTTCCTGCTAAAATTTCGCTAGCTAAAGCATTTTCAATTTGGCTTTGGATCATTCTTTTTAAAGGTCTGGCTCCATATTGCAAATCGTAACCTTTATTTATCAAAAATAATTTTGCTTCTTTTGTTAAAATTATTTTTAAATGATGATTTTGGAGCCTTGTGTTTAGTTTATTAATTTGATTTTCAACAATTTGTTCTAAATTATTTATCGATAATTGATTAAAAACTATAATTTCATCGAGTCTATTTAAAAATTCTGGACGAAAATGTTGTTTTAAACTATTAAAAATTTGTTGGCAAGCAAGATCTTTTTCGGCATCATAATTAGCATCTTCTGGCTTGATGTTGTTTAAAAAATGAGATCCTAAATTAGAGGTAAGAATAATAATAGTGTTGCTAAAATTAACCACATTACCTAAAGAATCTGATAATCTACCGTCATCCAAAACCTGCAATAGTAAATTAAAAATATCACTATGAGCTTTTTCAATTTCATCAAATAAAATTACCTGATAAGGTCTTCTTCTTACTGCTTCGGTAAGCAATCCGCCCTGCTCAAAACCAACATATCCCGGAGGGGCTCCAATAAGTCTGGCCACAGAATGTTTTTCCATAAATTCACTCATATCAATTCTTAAAATCGCCGATTCGTCATCAAATAAAAATTCTGCCAAAGCCTTTGCTACTTCGGTTTTACCCACTCCACTTGATCCTAAAAATAAAAATGAACCTATCGGTTTTTGCCCATCTTGCAAGCCAGCCCTTGATCTTCTTACTGCATTAGCAATTGCCAGTAAAGCTGTATCTTGCCCAACTACCCTTTTTGACAAGGTTTTTTCTAAATCAAGCAGTTTGCTTTTTTCACTTGCTAAAATTCTTTCTAATGGAATACCTGTGCTTTTTGCCACCACACTTGCAATATCATCTTCATCTATCGATTCTTTTAACATTTGATTAGCAGTGCCTAATTCAAGGGTTTGTAACTCTTTTTGCCATGCCGGTATTTTACCATAAGTAATTTCTCCCGCCCTTGATAAATCGCCTTCTCTTTGAGCTTTTTCTAATTCAAATTTTGCTTGATTGATATCGCTTTTTAACTGATTTATTTTGTTTCGCTTGGCTTTTTCTACCTGCCATAAAGAACCTATTTCACTTGATTTTTTGCTAAGTTCGGCAAGTTCGGCATTTAGTTTAATAACTTTTTCTTGTGATAAAATATCTTCTTCTTTTTTTAATGCTGATAATTCTATTTTTAGCTGAATAATTTTTCTATCTAATTCATCCAAACTTTTTGGCTTAGAATCAATTTCTATTTTTAAAGCACTGGCCGCTTCATCAATTAAATCTATTGCTTTATCGGGCAGAAAACGGTCGGTTATATAACGATCCGACATAGTGGCGGCCGCCACCAATGCTGAATCTTTTATTTTTATAGCATGATGCATTTCGTATTTTTCTTTGATACCACGCAGTATCGAAATAGTATCAGAAACCGAGGGTTCTTTAGTGTAAATTGCCTGAAATCTTCTCGCTAAAGCAGGATCTTTTTCAATGTATTTACGATATTCATCAAGAGTGGTTGCCCCAATACAATGTAAATCACCCCTTGCCAAAGCTGGCTTTAATAAATTAGAAGCATCCATCGCACCATCGGTTTTGCCTGCTCCAATTAACAGATGCAATTCATCGATAAATAAAATAATTTCTTCACTGTTTTCTACCTCGCTTAACACCGATTTTAATCTTTCTTCAAAATCACCGCGAAATTTTGCCCCTGCAATTAAGGCCCCCATATCAAGAGCCATAATTTTTTTATTTTTTAAACTATCAGGCACATCGCCATTAACAATGCGTATTGCCAAACCCTCCACAATTGCGGTTTTACCAACCCCTGCATGGCCAATTAACACTGGATTATTTTTAGTTCTTCTTGATAACACCTGCATTGCCCTTCGAATTTCTTCATCTCGACCAATTACCGGATCTATTTTTCCTTCTTTAGCTTTTAAAGTGAGATTTTGAGCGAATTTTTCAAGAGATCGATAAGTGCTTTCAGCAGAAGCAGAGGTAGCTTTTTTACCATTACGTATTTTTTGAATAGCTTCTTTTAAAGAAGAAAGATTTACTCCAGCATTTTTTAAAGCTTGGCTAGCATTGTTATTAACATCTTCTAACATAGCCTGCAAAAAAATTTCAACTGAAATAAATTCGTCTTGATATTGATTGGCAATTTTTTCGCAAATTCCCAAAACTCTGGCGAGTTCTGGCGAAACAGTTGGCGAAACATTTGCACCGCTTACTTGCGGAATGTTTTTTAACATTTCAGCAACCTGCAATTGCAACATATTCATATTAGCATCGCACAAGGCAATAATTTTTGCTATTAGCTGATCTTCATCTTGCAACATCGCTAACAAAAGATGTTCGACTAAAATTTTTTGATGAGCAGAGTTAAGAGCAATATTTTGTGCATTTATCAACATTTGCTGAGCTTTTTCGGTAAGTTTTTCTTGATTCATAAAGCGGTTAAATTGAGATTAAAAAAGGAGTGCTTGATAAAAAGATATATAAAAATTAACCCTAAAAATGCAAGGTATAATTACTTCAATAATTTTTCTTGTATTTTTAAATTAGAGCTATAAAATATGGCGTCGAGCTTGATAACTCATAAAGCGGTCTGTTGATAGATCAGATCGAAAATAAAAAAAACTGTCTCTTAGTTGTTTTTACAAATAATTAATTTTGTTTGTATCATGACTGGGAGGCAGTGCTATGTCCAAGAAATTCTTCTAAAAGCATTGCGCCTTCTTTAAAGGTTATCAACTCCCAGTCGCCCAAACAAACACACTAAGCAAACCCTCAAGGCGACAGATAATATATCGATTGATATAAATATTAATAAAAAATTCAATTAACAATGCTAAATTTAAAAAACACTTTCACAAAAGCAATTTTTGTTTTTGTGGCTATCTCTAATTTTGCCTACGCTTCTGATGCTAAATTTTATCTGGGTCTTGATGATTCGCGCCAAGATTTAGATCTTGATACAAGTGATATCTATAGCGATAGCGGAATAAAAGCTAAAGATTATTATAAAAATAACTCAATTAATCCTTCTATTTTTGCTGGTGTTGATGTGTTAGATTTTTTAAAAATCGAGGCTTCTTA
>CANEUR010000117.1 GCA_947441875.1 Rickettsiales bacterium
AGTTTTGAAGGTGCTAAACGCACAAATTTTTCAAGAGCAGATTTTTTATAGGCATAAATACCAATATGATGTAAATAAACACTTGCTAAATAAGGTATTGGGCTTCTTGAAAAATACAAAGCTTGTTTTTGCTCGCTTAATGCTATTTTTACCACACTTGGATTATGAATTTGCTCACTATCGTTAATGATTGATGCCAATGTACCAATATCGCAACTTGGATTATGTAGTAAATTGACACATTGTAAAATTATTTTCTCGTCAATATTTGGCAAATCTCCTTGCAAGTTTATAATAAAATCGTGATTCGCTCCAAGTTTTTGGTAAGCCTGATAAATACGATCGGTACCAGATGGTAAATTTGGTTCGGTAAGCACATATTTACCACCAATTTTATTGATTTCATGGGCAATTTCTTGACAATCGCAAGCCACAATAACTTCAAGATGAGTTTTTATAGCCTGCTTATAAACCCTGCTAATCATGGTTTGCCCAGCAATATTTAGCAAAGGTTTATTTGGCAAGCGAGTAGATGCCATTCGGGCAGGAATGATAATTATTGTTTTCATGATTTTTAAGATAATAATATTTTTAAAGCAGAAATCTTAACCTCAACCTCAAGTAATTCTTGTAAAGGATCGGAAGCAGAAGTAATAGCGCCTCCAGCTTGAAACTCGAATTGGTTTTGTTGTAAAATTAAAGTACGTATTACCACTGCCAGATTTAGTTGATTTTTAGCAATAAAACCAAGGCATCCGCTGTAAATTCCTCGATGTTGTTGTTCGTATTGATGAGCAACTTTTATAGCTTCAATTTTAGGAGCACCTGTCATAGAACCTGGCGGAAAACAAGCTTTAATTAAACTGCCATAATTATATTTTTTTGCTAATTTACCTGTAATACTCGAAACTAGATGGTGTAAATTTTTATAACTTTGTAGCTCAAATAGTTTTGGCACCAACACACTGCCAGCAATACAAACTTTAGCAAAATCATTGCGCATAAGATCGGTTATCATCAAGTTTTCTGAAGTATCTTTACTAGAATTTTGCAATATTTTTTGTTGTTCTAAATCTTGTATTTGATTATCTTTACTGGCTATTGTGCCTTTAATTGGCTTACTTAGTATCTGCTGGTTTTTTGCTTGCAAAAATAATTCTGGACTAGCAGAAACAATAAATGTTTCGTTAAAAACAGCAAAACTAGCATAATTAGCAGGGCTTATCTGCATTAATTTGGCAAATAAATAAAAAGCAGAAGAATGATTAATGTTTTGATTTAATAAACCATAAAATTTTTGAGTGAGATTGGTTTGAAATAAATCACCTGCCGAAATTTTTTGTTGAATATCAAGAATTGCCTGTAAATATTCGTTTTTAGTGAAATTTGCCGAAATATTTTGAGCCTTTGGTAAATTTTTTAGACTCGGCGGTAAATCACTTTTACAGCATTCTAAAATAAAATCAAGATATTTTGGATGTTGATATGTAGCAAGAACAGTGTTTTTACTATGATTAAACTCTAAAACCAAGCCAAAATTTTGCCAAAAAACAGCAGAAGTTTTTATATAATGATTATTTGAAAAACTTATTTTTTCAAGATCAGTAATATTTTCGTAAGAACAATAGCCAAACCAAGTTTTTTGATTATTTTGCAAAAAAACATCAAGTTGAGAAAAGTTTTTTAGTATTATTGTTTCAATAGGAAATAAAGCCAAAAAAGATTTTGAATTTTCAACTTTTTGCCACAAAGCGGAATATAAAAAAACCAAATTTTGTTGATAATTAACAATAACTTTCTGCACTAAATTTAGCGGATCATGCCAAGCTATTTTTTTGCTGATAAACATTAATTTAAGGCTGATTGCACAATATTTAAAAACTCAACAGCATCAAGACTTGCTTTACCTACCAACAAGCCATCAATACCCTTGATTTTCATAATGTTTTGCGAATTACTAGAATCGACCGAACCGCCATATAAAACAGCGAAAGAAAGTTTAGGCTGTAGTTGAAGAAGCTTATTTCTGATAACCACAATAACCTCTTCTATTTGTGCAACCGAAGCTGTTTTACCAGTGCCTATGGCCCAAATTGGCTCGTAAGCAATAATGATTTTTTGATCTTCTTCTATTTGATTTGGTAAAGATTCAACCATTTGTTGCAAAATGAAATCAAGATACTGGCCATTCTCTCTTTGTTGAGTATTTTCACCAATGCAAACTATAGGGGTTATTTTATAATCAAGAGCAATAGAAGCTTTGAGCGAAACAATTTGATTAGTTTCGCTACTTAATGCCCTTCTTTCAGAGTGACCTACTAATACAAATTCACAATTAACATCTTTGAGCATTTTTACACTAATATTGCCTGTAAAAGAACCGCTTAATTGATAGTGGCAATCTTGAGCACCTATTTTTATTGGCCTACTCTGATAAATATATTTGATAATTTCTTCGGCTGAAAAATTATCGGGAGATTTATGCTCTTGCTTTGCCACATAATCAAGAAACTCAAAACCATCTTCAACTAGCTCTGAATCGAGTTGATCGAGTAAAATATTAGGTGGACACATTATTAAAGTGGGCAAATTATTGTTTTCGCCGATATTATTGCAATTTTCATAAAAATCTTCGAGCCAATTTTCGAGTTCTTGAAAACTGTTGTTCATTTTCCAATTTGCTATGAAGTATTTTTCCATTTTTTTATAATATTTTCAAGTTTAGAGCCAAATAAATTATATCGCCAATTTCCGATAATTACAACTATATTTATTGGTTTGCAATTAATAAAATTGCTGATAATTTTATTGATATGTTTATTAGAAAGCAAGAATTGTTGACAAATATTTTTAGCAAAAGCATTTTCTTGATTAATTTCTTGGGCAATCTTTTTTAAAGCTTTTTGTTTTTTTAAAACTTGGCTATTAGCATAATAATATTGCCAAGCATCATTTAAATAATTTTGCTTACTAAAATCGGTTACCATTTGCTGATTTAGATTATTTTGACACAAAATCGCATTATCAATAAATTTTAAAAAATCATCATCTTTTAAAATTTTTTGCCGACTTACATTATGAATTTTTGCCCATTTTTCACGTAGCAATACTAAATTGATAAGTTGCTGATGTTGGGGCTGGTTATTTTTATGTAAAACTTTATTTACTAAATGAAAACAATCTGGATTTTCTATTTCATCAATAAATTTAGTCATTTCTTCATAAAAACTGGGTAACATTTGATTTTTTTGTAAAATTTTTTGCAGTTTTTGATAAACATCGTATAAATTTAGCACATCACCTACAGCATAATCGAGTTGCTCTTGGCTCAACGGCCTTCTTCGCCAATCGCTATTTTGCTGATCTTTGTTAATATTTTTGTTAATGGTTTGTTGTAATAAATTAGCATAACCAATATTAAAATCAAAGCCGCAAAAATTTGCCATAATTTGAGTATCAACAATATTTTTAGGTTTTTCTTGTGTATAGCGATAAAATATCTGCACATCTTGTAAAGCAGAATGCATAATTTTGGTAATTTTTTCATCTAAAATAAGTTGCCAAAAATCTGCTAAACATAAATTTACCAAGCAATCAATAAGTATAATATTGGTTTGTTTTTTATGGCTAAAAGCCACCTGCAATAAACATAATTCTGGGTAATAAGTGTTTTGACGATA
>CANEUR010000118.1 GCA_947441875.1 Rickettsiales bacterium
GTAAATCGATCAAGCTAGCTAAAATTTTTTGCCGATTAATTTGCTGAGCCAAAGCTAAAGAGAGAATCATTTTACCGTAATATTCTGGCGAACCGATGCCGTAAATACAAGAAACCGAAGCAATAACAATAGCATCTCTTCTTTCAAATAAAGCTCTTGTGGCATTGTGTCTTAATCTATCAATTTGCTCGTTAATGGTGCTATCTTTTTCGATAAAGGTATCGGTTTTAGCAATGTAGGCTTCGGGCTGATAATAATCGTAAAAAGACACAAAATACCCAATTTCGCTTTCTGGAAAAAATTCACACATTTCGGCATAAAGCTGAGCTGCTAAAGTTTTATTGTGAGCCATAATCAAGGCTGGCCTCTGCATTTGCGAGATAATGTTTGCCATAGTAAAAGTTTTACCAGAGCCAGTAATACCAAGTAAAATTTGATCTTGTTTTTTTTGTTTTAAACCCTCAACTAAGCTAGTTATGGCTTTTGGCTGATCGCCAGATGGTGCATATTTTGAGTGTATCTGAAATAACTGATTAGTTGAAGGCATAAATTTCTTTGATATTAAATTTTTTATCAAACATAAATGTTGGACTATCAAAACCTTTATATTCTATTTTAATGTCGTCGTTGCGATTATCTTGTACATAAATATGTGAAGAAGAAACCGCTCCATTTAATAAATTCCAGGTAGGATCAACATAAAACCAAGTATTATTAACATAAACCATATTCCAAGCATGGCTTTCAAATTTATTATATTCGCCATAAGCATAACCATAAACCACCGCCGAAGGTATGCCAGCAGCTCTTGCCAAAGCATTATAAAGAGTAGCAAATTCAGCACAAACCCCTTTTTTAGTAGATAAAATTTGTGGCACGCTAAGTAATTGTCCAAAATAACTAGCATCGTATTGCAAATATGAATGAACAAATTTGCCAATTTTAGCATATAAAGGTAGATTTTGATATTTTGGATCGATTTTAATTTTCTCAACAATCGGCATTAATAAATCAAGCTCCCCTGGTGAGTTATTGAGATATTGTTGCATGTCAAAAATTGGTTTTAAATAATAATTTTCGCCAGTAATTATATTTGCCTTATTGGTTATTGTAATATCTGTGATAAAATTTTTTAAAGCAAAATCAAAAACATTATTTTCTTTGGTAGTAAGATGATTTTCTGGCAACAAATTTGCAGTAATCACCTGATCATGCACCTCTTGAGCTCCACCATAAAAAACATATGGCACAATTATTTTTAAAGAACCGGTTGCATTATTGGTATTTATTGTATTTGAAATAGAAACATCCCAAGCAACTTTTTTATTGGTAAATTTTACGATTTCTTGCACCCCTTCTTCTGGAACAACAACTTGATAAATTAATTGATTTTCCTTAAGTATAGCATTATTATGCATAGAAATCAAACGAAAATCAGGGGCAAAATTAATCATCACTTTAGCTTTTGCCCCAGAGGCAAACTGCGGAATATAAATTTGGCTTTGATGCAAATACTTATTAAATTTTAAATATTTATGTTTTGCACTATATTGAATCAAGACTTGTTCGTTATTTTTTTTACCTTGTGGAAAAAATATTTCTAAAGCATTGTTTTGATAACTATATTTAGCAACTTTGCCATCAACTAATATATTATAAAAATCGAGTTTAAAATCGGAGCCAAGATTATTGACGATACTAAAAGAACTAATAAAATAATTAGCAGGAAGATTTGTTATTTTAAATAATAATTTATAATTTGAAATTTTTTGAGTTTGGCTCACACTGGCATTTTCTTGCCATTCTAAAAACTGCATGTCAGCTTTGGCAATATTTATAAAAACTACAAAAAATAAAAACATTATATATAAAAAACGCCAAAACATTATCGCTACTCCCATTCGATTGTTCCTGGTGGCTTAGAGGTAAAATCGTAGACTACTCTATTTATACCTTTTACTTCATTGATAATTCTGTTAGAAACTTCAGTTAAAAACTCACTAGAAAAATGATAAACATCGGCAGTCATACCATCAATTGAAGTAACTGCTCTTAAAGCTAAAACATTTTCGTAAGTTCTGGCATCGCCCATCACTCCTACGGTTTTTACTGGCAACAAAACCGCAAATGCTTGCCATATTTTATCATACAAACCTTTTTGATGAATTTCTTGTAAATAAATAGCATCAGCCTGCTGTAAAATAGCAATTTTTTCGCAAGTAATATTGCCGATAATTCGAATTGCCAAACCCGGCCCTGGAAATGGGTGCCTTGCAACAATTTCGTTTGGCAAACCAAGCTCATAACCAAGCAAACGCACCTCATCTTTAAAAAGCATTCTTACTGGCTCTAAAAGTTTTAGTTTCATTTTTTTTGGCAAACCACCAACATTATGGTGCGATTTAATAGTTTGACTCACTCCACTACTAGGATGAGAAGATTCAATAACATCTGGATAAAGCGTGCCTTGAGCTAGAAATTTAGCATTAGCAATTTTGCTTGCTTCGGCATTAAAAACTTCAATAAAAGTTTTACCGATAATTTTTCGTTTTTTTTCAGGATCAGAAATATTTTTAAGCTTCGATAAAAACAAAGCCGAAGCATCAACCATTATTAAATTAAAATTACAATGATGGCGAAAAACTTTTTCAACATTTTGAGCTTCATTTTGACGAAGCAAACCGTGATCAACAAAAATACAGGTGAGTTGCTTGCCAATTGCTTGATGAATAAGCGCTGCCACCACAGCAGAATCAACTCCTCCACTTAAGCCACAAATAACCTGAGCATCACCAACCTGTTGTTTAATTGCTTGTATTTGTTGTGTTTTAAAGTTTTTCATCGTCCAGCTTGGTTTACAACCAGCAATATTTAAGACAAAGTTTTTTAGCAAAACCAAACCATCAATAGAATGAGCAACTTCTGGATGAAACTGTAAGCCGTAAATATGTTTATTTTGACAAGCAATACCTGCAAAAGGTGCAGAATTGGTAGAGGCTATCACCGAAAAATTAGCAGGAATTTTTGCTACACTATCGCCATGACTCATCCAAACTTGATTATTAACAAAACCAGCAAATAATAGAGATGTGGGCTGAAATTGCAGATTAGCTTTACCAAATTCACGTTTATTACTTGGTAACACAGAACCACCTAATAAATGACAAATCAATTGCTGACCGTAACAAATGCCTAAAATAGGAATGTTGAGCTGAAAAATTTCTAATGCAACAGTAGGAGCATTGTTTTCATAGACCGAAGCAGGACCACCTGAAAAAATAATTGCTCTTGGATTTATTTTTTGTATTTGTTCCAAAGAAATATTAAAGTTTTCAACTAAGCAAAAAATACCTATTTCTCTGATTCTGCGAGCGATAAGCTGAGTTACCTGACTACCAAAATCGAGAATAAGAATAGAGTTTTCAGATTTATGAACCATAAATTTTTATTGCAAAATAGCAGAATTGAGTTGTTTCAAAATGAGATCGTCATTTTTTTCGTTATTGTTAATAATTTTAGCAATAACTTTGCATAAGTCTAGTGATATTTGCTTTTTTATTGCAAAATCTACCAATAAATTGCATGCAACCGCACCTTCATAGATAATATTTTGATTTATTTCTTGTTTTTTACCTAAAGCAAAACCAAAACGATAGTTGCGAGATAATAAAGAAGAAC
>CANEUR010000119.1 GCA_947441875.1 Rickettsiales bacterium
AAGAATTATTAGCATTTGCAACAAAAATATTTTGAGAAGAATTTAACATATAACATAGATTATAAGACTGTTGCAGTAATGGAACAGATCTTATTATTAATAATTTTATCAATCAAATTTTGGCTCTTTTTTATCTAAAAATCAAGTAAAAATTATATTGCTAATCAAATTAAAAAAACAAATATAAATTAGTTCAGGCTTGCATTTTAATTTATAAAAGTGGTATTATAATTAAACTAGAAAAATTAATTTCAAATACAGGTTTTATTAAAATGCAATTTTTAAGTTATCAAAATAATAAAAATATTAGCGAATTATTCATTGAAAATATAGCTATATCAAGCATCGCTAAGCAAGTTGGCACTCCATTTTATTGCTATTCAAAACAAGCTTTAATTGAAAATTATCAACAATTTGTCAAAGCTTTTGCTTTTTATCATATTATTAACTACAAAATTTGCTACGCAATTAAAGCAAATGCAAACTTGCACTTAGTTAAAATATTAGCAAATCTTGGCGCTGGAATCGATGCCGTTTCTGCTGGTGAAATTTTTCGTGCCTTAAAAGTTGGTATTAACCCAGAAAAAATTGTTTTTGCAGGTGTAGGCAAAACCGCCGAAGATATTACTTTTGCTTTACAAAATAATGTTTGCGATTTTTCGGTTGAATCTATCGACGAAATGTTTTTATTAAACGAAATAGCTACCAAGCTTAATAAAAAAGCCAAGTTTTCTTTAAGAGTAAACCCCAAAGTAGATGCCAACACTCATCATAAAATCAGCACTGGTCGAAAAAATGATAAATTCGGAGTCGATATTGATTTAGCCGAAGAGGTTTATATTATAGCATCCAAGCTCCCTGCCCTCGAAATTTATGGCATTTCTACTCATATTGGCTCACAAATTACCTCTCTTGAACCTTTCGAAATTGCTTTTAGTAAAATTAAAGATTTATGTTTATTGTTAAAAGAAAAAGGTTATCAAATTAAAAATCTCGATTTTGGCGGTGGCATTGGTATTGATTATCAAAATAATCCAACTATCAACATTGCCAACTATATTCATCTTTTGCAAAAAATCACTGCTGGCTTGGGAGTTTCTATCACTATTGCTCCTGGTAGGGCAGTTGTTGGTAATTCTGGCTTACTTGTAGTTAAAACTTTATTTTGCAAAGAAACTTCTAGCAAAAATTTTTTGATAATCGATGGAGCAATTAACGATTTAATGAGGCCTGGGCTTTATGGCTCTTATCACGAAGTTTTGCCTGTGGTTCAAAAATTTGGCTCTAAAGCTACTTTTGATTTTGCAGGACCAGTTTGTGAAACCACCGATATTTTGGCTTTCGAACGCCAAATTAGCATTCCAAACAACAACGATTTATTTGTTTTTTGTAGTGCTGGTGCTTATGGCTCTTCTATGTCAAATCAATATAACTGCCGGCCGCTTGTGCCAGAAGTTTTAGTTGATAACGATAAATTTTTTATTATCAGAAAAAGACCAACTTTTGCCGAAATGATTGAGCTTGAAAATGTATGAACTATCTTTTAATTGCCAAAGTAATTGCTCCTTTTGGCATTAAAGGAGCGGTAAAATTACTAGTTTTTTCTGATAATTTACAAGATTTTAGTAAATATCAGCTTTTTGATAAAAATCAACAACCAGTAAAACTAATCTACAATTTATCTTCTGCCAAAAATACTGCAAGTGGCATTGTGCTTATTGCTTTTATCGAAAGCATCAATACTCGTAATTTAGCAGAGCAAATAGTGAGTAATGAGTTTTTTATAAATAAAAATAGCTTGCCAAAAACTAAAAAAAATCAATTTTATATAGAAAACCTTATTAGTTTACAGGTTTTTGATAGTGAAAATCAACAAATTGGTATTATTAAACAAGTTCATCAGCACAAAGCTGGCACAACAATTGTTATTGAATTTTCTAACCTAGAGTTGCAAAAAAAATATGCCGATTTTTACGATTTTACTTTTAACTCGCATTTTTTTTCCGACCCAGATTTTACCAATAACTCTATTATTTTTTATCCACCAGAAATAATTTAAACCCAAAAAATAATTTAAAAATGTCTATATTTTTATCACCACTAAAAATTTTTACTATTATTGTAATTTTTTATTTATCAAACAAACCAGCGTTTTCTTGGAGCGGTTTTGATTACGATAATCAAACCAGCATCGAAATTAGCAGTGGAAATTTAGTTAGAGAAGGCAATATTATTGATTTTTATCAACAGAAAACCAACGAATTACTCTCTGCTAAAGTGCTTAATATCGGTTATTTTGGCAATGCCACCGAACTTACTTTACAAGATCTTCACACCAACCAAAAAAGAGTTGTGATGATGCAAAACTAATCAATAAACAATGCAACAAATTATTGGCTTCGAAGCTATTTCGCAACAACTTTTACAACAATTTTGGCAAGAAAAACTACCTCATGCTATTATTTTAGCAGGTAACAAAGGTATTGGCAAAGCAGCTTTTGCTACTCAATTTGCTTTTAGCATTGATGCTGAAACTAAAATTATCACCAAGCAACCAAGTAAAAGTGTTATTACCATCGATCAGATACGCGAAACAAACGAGTTTTTACAACAAAACTCTATTGCCAAACAACAAAAAGTTCTAATTATTGATAGTATTTGCAGTTTAAATAAAGCGGCAAGCAATGCTTTATTAAAGCCATTAGAAGAGCCTATTAATAACACTTTTTTAATTTTAATCGCTCATCAATTAAGTAAAGTTTTACCCACTATTTTATCTCGATGTCGTTTAATTAAAGTGCCAACATTAAGTTTTGAAAATTTTTGTCAAGTAATTTTACAAAATAATCAACCAACAGTTTTTTTGCCAGTCGAACTGCAATTTTTAGGTGTTTTATGCGGAAACTCTCCTGCAATAGCTTTGCAATATGGCAAAAATTTACTTACTTTTTATCATTTATGGCTTGAAAGCATTATTCAAAATCATTTTCATACTAAACTAAACAAATTTATTCAACAAAAAGATTTTGATTTTATTATTTTTGAAATGGCAATTTACCATTTTTTAAACAGTTGGTTAAAATTTAAAATCAATAGCATCAGCAATTATTTTTTTAGTGAAGAACAAGTTTTTAATAGCTTAAATTTAAACATTTCGCAAATCATTAACCTGCAAGAGTTTATCAATTTTCGGCTAACCGCAATAAAAACTTTTCACCTCGATAAAAAACTAGCAATCATCAATATTTTTAATAAAATTTTACAATAATTTATGTATAAAGCAATAGGTTTAATGACTGGCACCTCTTTTGACGGCATAGATTTAGCCTATTTACAAAGCGATGGTATTAATAAAATAAACCTGTTAAAACATTATTATTTAGCATATTCGCCTCATTTTCGCCAGCAAATTCGCCATATAATGCAAGAAAAAGTTTATTTAGCCGAAATAAAAGATCTCGAATATTCTCTTACTAAAATTCATGCCGATTTAGTATTAAATTTTTTAACTGATCAAAAAATTTCTAGCTATAACATTGATCTTTTAGGTTTTCATGGGCAAACAATTTATCACAATGCTCAAAAATATCTCACTTGGCAACTTGGCAATCCTCAACTACTTGCCACTCTCACAAATATTAAAGTGGTGGGCGATTTTCGTAGCAAAGATTTAGC
>CANEUR010000120.1 GCA_947441875.1 Rickettsiales bacterium
ATAAGCAGTTAAAATTTTGCTCTAATTGATTATTTTAAAGAACTTATCATTTAAAATCAATAAACAAAAACAAATATTTTTTTGCTTTTTTGTGTAGTTGTTTTATTGGGGTTTTTTAACTTAATCATTAAATTATTATTAAATCAATTAAAAATCATACCAAAATATGAAACAATTATTACGTGTTGCCGCCATTTCTGTTGCAACTATTGCTCTTTTAGCTTCTTGTTCTAAAAGTTATTGCAAAAAATCTTCTTGTCATGGCTATAAAAAAGAAGCCGCAAAAGAAGAAAATGTAAAACCAGTTATCATTAACGAAAAAGCAACTCAAAATAATGTTGATAAAGTAGTTGTGCCAGCAGTGGTAAAAGAAGCTACGAAAGAAGCTACTAAATCAGCAAAACCAACCAAAAAAGCTAAAGCTAAAAAAGCTAAAGCTAAAAAAGCCGAAGTTAAAGCCGAAACTCCAGCCGAAACCCCAGCTAAAGCTAACTAGTATTTTTTAAAAAATATACTTATCGAGATTTTTGCATCGCTAAGTATATTTTACTTATATTTACATTTTTGGTATAAATTTTACCTATTTTTAGCTTAATATGTTGAATATAAAGCTAAAATAGGTAAAATATCTACCTGAAAACATAGCAAAAAATTAAAACAAAGTACTGATGCCCATAAAACTGGTTTAGATTTTTTTGGCTTAAAGATAAACATCTCACCGATTTTGATGATTTGGCAGATCCTGAAATGAGAATATAGAATGCTATTTGCAAAGTTTAAAAAAAATTAAAATAAATTAGTGATAAAAAATTCTCATATTAGTGATGCTAAATTTTCTAATATAAATTTTTTAAAATATTGCCAAAAAAACTAATCAAAGGCTTATAAAATACAAAAATTTCTTGATAACCATCAACTAAAGTATAGTTTTTATTATTTAAAGTGGTTTTAGCAATAGTATTTATGCCAAGATTATATTTATTTAAATGTTTGTTATTTATTTTAGCTACTTCTTGCTCGCTAAAAAATTGTGAATTAAGATGGGTTATTTCGTTTATGACAATGCTTTCACTGTAAGAATTTAAGCAATTTTGAGCAGGGCGATAAATTTTATTATTTATCATAAAAATATTACCAGCTGGTCTTGTTGAAACTTTACTTACTTTAATAGGATTTTGTGGGTGTAGCATAAAATTTTCTTGCAAAGATTGACTATATGCCAAGTAAAGATGTGAATTAGGTTGATCGCTTTTGGTATAAAATAACCAATAAATATTATTATAAAAAAATAAAGTTGGATTAATTGCTTCGTGGTGGCTAAAAATTTCTTTGATAAAAATTGTTTCTAGGTTTATTGTATCTATTTGATATAATATAAGATTCTTTTTTTTGTAAGATGTACACAACAAAAAAATGTTGTTGTTTTGAGAAAAAATAAAAGGATAAGATAAATATTGAAAATTATCGAGTAATAGTTGTTTTTTACCTAAAAATTGTTTCTTGTTAGAATTTTCTAGTAATTCGGCAAGCATTATTTTGCCTCTTTTATTGAGTTGGCAATATTCTTGAAATAAAATATAAGTTTTGTTATTTGCGCTAAATGAAAAAGGATTGGCAAAAAATTTTAAATAATTCGGTTTGGTAAGCCATAAAATTTTTGGTTGAAAATCATCAAGAAAACAACTAATATCGGCATCAATAATACCAATATTATATTGTGGTAAATAAAATAGCTTATGAAAGATTTTTTTTAAAAATTTTGGCATTTTAATCGAGAGGAACTATTGGTAAATCCGATGTATTTTTATTTAAATTATCAATCACTTTATTGCTATCATTAAAATTAGCTCCGTTTTGCGGGGCAACATAAACTGGAGGTATTTCGTTATTATTACTAGGTGAAGATAGGAATTTATTAAATTTATCACCCAAAGAATCAAGAAAACCAGAAGTAGAATCTGGTTTTTTATTGTCAATATTTTGAGTAGCTGGAGGGTTATTGTTGACAATAGAGCTTTTTTCGATAGTGTTTGGTTGAGTAGTTTGAGGTTGTGTAGTGTTGTTTTGTTCTTCGTTTATTTGGGCTAATTTTTGTTGAAGATCTTTTTTCTTGGTAATTTTTTTGCCTTCGAAACGATCGTAGATTAATTTTTTATTGCTACCTGTGAAAGAGTTAGGATCTTTTTCTTTATCTTTTTCTTTATTTTCGGCAACTTGTGCTGTGCTGGTTTTTTCGCCTTTGATTAGTTTTTCAAGATAATCTCGGCGAAATTTTTGAGCTTCTTGTTGTCTTGCTAGGCGATCTTTGTTGCTTGCCAGATTCTCTTGATCTTGTTGTGTGTTATATTCTAATTGATATTCTTGTATAGCAACACATTTTTCACCATTCCAACATCTGTTTTTACCACACTCGCAACCATAAGTAAGGGCAGATGTGCAAACAATGTTGTAAGGATCGATTTTTTTTAAGCAATTATCAATGCAACCGTTACCAAACTCTCGCCAAACTCCTTGGCTTTTTTCGCAATATGAGCGATCATCGAAGGTGGTGGGGCGATTATTAGCAAAAACATTATTTATAAAGCATAATAAAACAATAAATGCTAAAATGTTTTTTGCCAACATAAATTTAGTTTAAAATTTTTGCCAATTCTTTAATAACCTCATCGCCCATTTGACTACATGAAATAGCGGTTTCTTTTGATTTGGCAATATCTGCGGTAAATAAATTATTGTTTAAAACATTACTAATTGCTAACTCTATGTTATTTGCCTGAGTTTGATAATTAAAAGAATACCGAAACATCATAGCTAAACTTAAAATGGTTGCCAAGGGGTTGGCAATGTTTTTGCCAGCGATATCGGGAGCAGAGCCATGTATTGGCTCGTATAAAGCAAATTGTTTGCCGTTGGTTTGTTTTTCGCCCAAAGAAGCAGAAGGTAACATGCCAAGAGAGCCTGTAAGCATTGAAGCGGTATCGGATAAAATATCTCCAAAAATATTGCCAGTAAGCATTACATCGAATTGTTTTGGATTGCGCACTAATTGCATTGAAGCGTTATCAACATACATATGAGATAAGTTGACCTGCGGATAGTCATTTTTGCCAATTTCGGTTACTATTTCGCGCCACATTTCGGTGGTTTCAAGCACATTTGCTTTATCTATTGAGCAAAGCTTTTTGTTGCGTATTAAAGATAATTCAAAAGCTACTTTAGCAATTCTGGCAACTTCTTTTGAATTATAAACCATAGTGTTAATACCTTGTTTTGAGCCGTCGGGTAGGGTGGTTACTCCTCTTGGTTCGCCAAAATAAAGATCGCCTGTAAGTTCTCGAACAATCATGATATCTAAGCCAATTACTACTTCTTTTTTAAGAGTAGAGCTATCAATTAGAGCATCAAAAACTTTAGCTGGACGCAGATTAGCAAATAAATTTAGCTCTTTTCGAATACCTAGTAAACCTCTTTCTGGCCTTACCGCATAAGGCAAATTCTCCCATTTTAAACCACCAACAGCTCCAAGTAAAACCGCATCAGATTTTTTGGCTAAATCAAGTGTTGCAGAAGGGAAGGGTGTGCCAGTTTGATCGTAGGCAATACCGCCAAGTAAAGCTTCTTGGG
>CANEUR010000121.1 GCA_947441875.1 Rickettsiales bacterium
ATTCAAGGTGACATTGAAACGACTACCAAGGCTAGCGCACTTAGTAGAAACGCAATCTGCTGATGATGCTATAAGAGACTCAGTACTAATAACCCATCTACCAGCAGTACAAGTGGCTAGGATAGCTCTTCCCGTATTCAAAGCATACCTTCTTACATCGCCTACAAAACCTATTTTTATAATAAGTTTGCCGCCACCTTCAGTAGCTGTTAAGGCTCCTGCTAGGTGTGTTAAATTACCAGAAGCAATCGTACTAGAGGTAATTTTATCCCCCCCATTTACACACAGATAATTAGTAGTACCAGAATCTGTAGCAGCAGCTATGTTGATATTAGGGGAGGAACCACAATTAGACGAAGGACCTGTGATGTTTAAATCAACACTAGGGCAAAAAGCATTTGCGGCAAAGCTAAGTGTTGTGGTTGCTGCATCAGGAGTAACACCACTAATTGTAAGAGGGAAATTACCACTGGGAGGAATCCTAACTGGTGATGCTGGTGGTGGGAGATTACCCAATCCAGTACCAGCTGTAAAAATACTAGTATCAGCAGTTCTAGTAGCAGTGCTAGAAACAAGCGGAGTGAAATGCACTCTTATTTGGTCAGAAGAGTATCTATAACAAGATATCTTTGCCAAATCATCCAATTCACTTTTTAGTGTAAAAGATTTAGTTATACTATTGTAATTTACCTTTGATAATCCAAAAGAAACAGATGATATTGCAATGTCGTTAGGACATGCAACATTATCACCAGCAGTTATAGTATCGCAATCAACAACTTGTTCTCCTGTGAGGGCTGCGATGATTTTTGGAGCACCAAATAAAATGCCAATACCCAAGGTAATACCAATAACTAAGGCAATAGAAAACTTACCAGTAAAAAAGCCAAAACCTACTGCTACAATAGCAAAAATTGCTATTGCTTTACCAATGTTACCGCTAGCTAACCCAAACACATTGCACAAACCCCTTGTAATAGGGCTGTGGTCTAAATTACCTGCCTCACCGCTTTGTGCAAAGGAAAAGTTAGGATAAAACAAGGCAAACACAAACACTGCCAACATCAGCAAAAAAACTAGCTGATGTTTTTTAAAAGAAATAGACATAAAATTAATAGGTTAATTAAAAACAAAAGATAACTTATTTTGTAATTTAACAAAAGCAAAAATAAATTGCAACAATTATTTTTAAATGATGATATTTTTTTAAAAAAATTTGGGAATGTTGTAACAAAAGTTAAAAAATTAAGTACAACAGAATTTTGCTTGAAAAAAAGATTTGATTAAAATATAATAAAACTATGTTGTAGTAACAATTATTGGCCTGTTGCATAACTAATCAGTAAAATATAATTAGTGGTGCAACATTACCATTATTTATACTAAAAAATCTGTTAACAAATGTTAGAAAAAAATCTAAGCTTTCAGCAAATTATCACCAAAACTGCTTCTGCAATAACTACTAGCAAATCTTTAAATATTGAATTTAGCCATCATTATAGCCATAACTTTTTTTTGTGGAACCAAAATTTACTTACCAAAAATACCATCAAAGCTTATTACAAGCAAGAGGTAAACAAAAAAAGCCAAAATATTGTTGCTAAACTAAGCATTGCTAATGTTGATTTATGTTGTTGTTATTTGCTGTTTTGCAATTTAAAATTACATCAAGAGTTACTAAATCAAGAGAATCCAGAAAATTTTACAATGTTTGACGAATTTGAAAAGTCGCGTCTATTGCTCTTGGCTCACGAAAATTATTTGGGCATTAGCCAAAATATTGCTTTTGCCATTGAGCAGGTAATTCATTTGGCAAACAACACTAATATTGCCTTGTTGTTGCTTGAAAATCAGCTTTCTGGCACTGCTAATTTTACACAAAAACTAGCTTTGCAGTTGCCAAAAAAATTGCTAGTTGAAATTTTAGACATTAAAAAACATATTTATTGCCAGCAAAAATTTGCCTACAACGCAAGTAAAATCATTGCTAAATATCAAATTTTTTTACAAAATCAAGCCAACGAGGCCAATAACCAAACTACCCCAAATTTATTAGAAAGCGAGCAAAATAATCAACCAGAAGAATCGCCGCAGCAATCAAAACAAACATCTAGCGAAAATTCTTCTTGCCACCAAGAAACACAACAAAATAATCTAAAAACAACAACTTCAGAAGTAGAGCAGGCAAACACTACCAATTCTGCTTCTGTTTTTACAATCAAAAACTCTGCTGGTTTTGATGAACAAAACATTTCATTTAACAAGGCTTATAAAATTTTTAATAGTCAATTTGATGAAGTGGTGTATCCTGACAAGCTTTTATCTAAGGCAGAGCTTAATTTATTGCTTAAACAATTATTGGCAAAATTTGTTAGTTTAAAAAATGTTTCAAATAAAATTAGCCTAAAATTTAAGCAAAAACTACTTTCTAAAAAAAATAATGTGCTAGAATATCAGCAAATTGGAGTTTTAAATCGCAAAAAACTTAGCCAAATTGTTGCCAAACCTTGCCTTGAAAATATTTTTATCAACCATAAAAACCACGATTACCAAAACACCACTCTCACTTTGTTGCTTGATAACTCTGGCTCAATGAGAGGAATGCCAATTGTGGTAAGCGCAATGTCTTGCCAAATTATTACCAGTATTTTAGAACGATTTGGGGTAAAAACCGAAATAATTGGCTTTACCACCGCCGATTGGAAAGGAGGCAAGGTAAAAAAACTCTGGGAAATAAGCGGTCGGCAAGCCGAGCCAGGCAGGCTAAACCAACTTCGGCATATTATTTATAAACACAGCAAACAAAGTTTTAAAAAAGCCAAAATTAACTTGGGGCTGATGCTAAAAGAAGGCTTGTTAAAAGAAAACATCGATGGCGAAGCCTTGCTTTTTGCCAAATCTAGGCTAATGCAACAGCCCGAACAAAGAAAAATTTTAGTAGTGATATCTGATGGCAACCCAGTTGATGATTCTACCAACTCTGCCAATAGCCACGATATTTTAAGCTGGCATTTACAAAAAGTAATTTGGCATATAGAAAAACAAAAAAAAATCGAGGTAATTGGCATTGGCATTGGCCACGATCTGCAAAGATTTTATAAAAACTGCATAACCATAGATAACCCCCAAGATTTAGGCAATGTGCTGATTGCCAAAATTAGCGATGCGCTGTAGTTGGTGGTTATACGCTAATAAATGAGGAGTTACCAATTACTTGGGCACCCGTTGGATTTACTTCGCTTCCGCTTGGCACCCCGCCATCCCTGCCTTGTCTTTGTTTTCTTCTATAGACAGCAATGGCGGCGGCGACTGCTAAGGTTAAAGTAGCAGGAATACCTAATCCTAATCCTAATCCTAATGCTAATCTTCCATTTTCATGTGGATCGGCACCATTGCCTGATATAAAAACTGCCTTCTCTCCAGTGGTAGCATTTTCGACTAGGTATGTGGTGGTTTTGTTATTATTAGTAGTTGTTTGAGTTACATTGAATTTTTGTGCTTGCTCTGTAGTTTGTTGGCTTTGCCCACTTGATGTTGTTGGCAGTGGCAAGAATGTTACTGTGCTGGTTGTTGATGTGCCGGTTGCTGATTGTGCTTCACTTGTTGATGCGTTATGAG
>CANEUR010000122.1 GCA_947441875.1 Rickettsiales bacterium
ATTTACGAATTTTTTGTTTATTTTCATTGCAAGAAAACTGCTGTATTGTTTCTATGATTTGCTCGATATTTATTGATTGATAACTATCGAATTCGGTATCGCAAAATAAACATTGTAAATTGCAACCGCCTAATCGTAAAAAAACAGCAGGCCAACCAACAAACAGACCTTCTCCTTGTATAGTGGGAAAAATCTCTTGAACATCTAAAAAGCTTGGGTTATTATGTGGCTTATAAACTTTATTTTGACCTAACATTATTTATTTTTTGCCTATTTTTCTATCTTTATTTTCGTCATCTTGGTTATTGCGAAAATCATTTTCTAAAAAATGTTCAATAGACTTTCTAATGAAATAACTTTTTGATCTTTCGTATTTTTTGCATAATACTTCTAGTGAATTTAGAAGATCAATTGGTATTTGAGCGGAGATTGTAACCAGTTTTTTTTCCATAAAACATTAATTTAAAAGTTATATTATTATTTAAGAAGATTAAAGTTATTTTAGTAAATACAATATTAAATTGTTAATATTAAAAATGCAATCATTATTTCAATTATTTTTTATCATTTTTCTTGTGTAAAGCTGTAATATTATCTTCTTGTTGCATAGATTTTAACAAAAGTTCTAAGGCTTTTCTAACAAAATAACTTTTAGGTCTTTCTTGTATTTTGCAAATTTCTTCCAGTAAATATGCTAAATCAGCTGGAATTTGTGCGGAAATAGTAATAAATTTTAATTTTTCTTTCATATAATTTTATATTGATTTAATATTGTTAATTATGTTATTTTAGTTTTAAAATAATACCAATCCAATTAAGATTGATATCAATGCTGTTTTTATTTTTTAAGCTCTTTAAGAAACTGTTGCATCACTAATTATATTTTATTTTATGTGTACCATTTTTGGTATAAATTAGCGATGCAACAGCCTCTTTAAAATAAAAAGAATATAAAACGAAATAACATAAAAAAAATTTTAAATTACTTTTTTTAAAAAAGTAATTTTTTTTTCAATACAAAATAAAATTTATAAAAGTGTATCATGTTAAGAAAAATAACATTTTCAGTTTATCCGAAAATGACCTTAAAAACCTTGTTTTACAATTAAATATCGAAAAATTTCGTGTAAAACAGATTTGGCAGTGGCTTTATGAAAAAGGCGAAACTTCTTTTTTTAAAATGTCAAACCTAAATATAAGAATTCAACAAATATTAGATGAAAAATTTATAATTTATCGACCAAATATTAAAAATATTACAAAATCGCAAGACGGCACCTGCAAATGGTTGGTCAGCTTTTCTGATTGTAAAGAAGTAGAAACCGTGTTTATTCCAGAAGAAAACAGGGCAACTCTTTGTATATCTTCGCAAGTTGGTTGCACTTTATCTTGTAAATTTTGTCATACAGGCACTCAAACCTTAGTACGTAATCTTCATTTTGACGAAATAGTTTCTCAAATTTTAATTGCCAAAGATTATTTGCAAGATTGGGGTAAAAATCAAATAACTCATATTGTTTTTATGGGTATGGGAGAGCCATTTTTTAACTATGAAGAGGTAAAAAAGGCGGTAGAAATTATTAGTAATAAAAATGGCTTAAATTTTTCACTAAATAAAATAACTATATCTACCTCTGGGTTATCGCCAGAAATAATTAAATCAGCCAAAGAATTAAAAACCAATCTCGCCATTTCATTACATGCTACTAATGATTTATTAAGAAACGAAATTATGGCTATTAATAAAAAATACAATTTACAAAATTTAATGCAAGCTTGTCAAACCTATCAAGCTCTTAATCCAAAACAAAAAATTACCTTTGAATATACTTTGTTAAAACATATCAACGATCAGCCACAGCAGGCATTAGAGTTGGTAAAGTTAATTAAAAAGTATAATTTAAATGCGAAAGTTAATTTAATTCCTTTTAATGTTTGGCAGGGCGCAATTTATGAGTCAAGCTCAATTGCCACTATCAAAGAATTTCAACAAATTCTAAAACAACAAGGTATTATTGCAACAATTCGCAAAACAAGAGGAGATGAAGTTTTGGCAGCTTGTGGGCAGTTAAAATCGGAATCGATCAGATTAAAAACAATAACAACATAATGTTAATAGTTTGCACCAAATAAGGTAAGCTCATATTTTTAAAATTATCAAGAATATTTTCTTTTTTTATTGCAATTATCACCGAAAAATCTTCTATTTTTTTTTCGAACAGCAAAAAATCTGTATTTTTAAAATAAGAAAAAATAATTTGCCATTTTGTAGTATAAAAACCAAGTTTATTGTTAGTGTTTTTATTAATAATATTTTCTAAATTAGTATCGGAAGAAATTAAAATATTATTTTGAAATAATACTGCAAATTCTTTATCAATAATTTGTGATTCCGATAATTTATGCATTAATTCTTTTATTTGCACAGATAATAAAGCGGTGCCCATAGTGTATCCTTTTTCACTAATTAATGCAAGAGAAACAGGTAAAATATTTTCGCCACTCACCGCCCCAACTACTGGTGAAGAAAATAATATTTTATTACTATTTTTATGAATATTTTCTAAATATTTTCGTGAAGATAAATCAATGGGTTTATTAATTTTGCCAGAACTGCTAGCTAAAAGATGATTATCGTTACCTACCCAATATAAAACGGTAAATAAAGATAGATCTTTATTTTTTATTTGACCTAATTTAGCAGTTTCGGATAATATTAAGAATATTTCTTCTGGTTTGTAAATTTTTTTTTGTAGAATATCTTGATTTATTTTTACAAGAGTAAATTTTGCATAATCATTGATGATGATAAATTCTTGTAAAATATTATTTGCTAGATGATTGTATTCAAGTAATTTAGTATCAAAAAAGTTTTTTGTAACAAAAATAAAAGAGTAAAAATTAACAATAAAAATAATGATAATTAATAAGAATGTTGATTTTTTCTTTGGTAGCATTTTTATAAATTAATTATCTTCATAATTATTATTAATGAAATCAATCACTAATTGATATTCTTGTTTTATTTTTGCTAAAATATCTTGTTTTTTTTCAAGATTAGATTCGGAATTTTTTTGAGCTAATTCAAAAATTTTTGCTAAATCAAAGGCTCCAATAGATCCACAAGCCCCTTTTAAAGCATGAGAAGCCATGTACCATAAATTATTATCGTTAGTTTTTGAAGCTATTTCTAATTTTTTAATATTAAAATCGGCATTTTCAATAAATATTTGAAACAATTCTTTTTCAAATTCACGATCGTATTCGATAATTTTTCTTAAAACCTCTGTGTCAATAACTATTTTTTTATCACTCATAAATAATATTCTCCTTTTTATTGTTAATAATTGCAATTAGGGATGGATTTAATCTTATTTGTTTTAATTTAAAATTTTGCTCATTAATTTCTAACTCTAGGTTTTTGCGACCAACCTGAATTTGTATATCACCGCCATTATCAACAAAAGAATCGCAACTAGAAAGGGTAAGGATGTTGTTTTCAACGAACTTATTATTTAAAAATTTAAAAGTTTTTATTTTATTGCAAGCAACGTAAAGAATAGAACATACTTTTAGCATA
>CANEUR010000123.1 GCA_947441875.1 Rickettsiales bacterium
CTACAATACAAGAAAGAACAAGAGTACCACCTACAATACAAGAAAGAACAAGAGTACCACCTACAATACAAGAAAGAACAAGAGTACCACCTACAATACAAGAAAGAACAAGAGTACCACCTACAATAGAAGAAAGAACAAGAGTACCACCTACAATAGAAGAAAGAATAACAGCGGCACAATTAACAGCACTAGAACAGCGCAGAGGGGGGTCTTTTTTTCCGCAAAATGTTGTAACTGCACCAGAAGCACAAACAACAACAATTAACAATGCACGCAAATAGTGTTAAATGAAAACACCAAGTTTTTGGAAAAGTAAAAACATTATTGCAATTTTGCTTTTACCATTTTCTTGGTTATATTTTTTAGCTTTTTTACTAAAAAAAAAGTTCTCTAAACCGCAAAAAGTTAATATTTCTACCATTTGCATTGGCAACATCATTGCTGGTGGCTCTGGCAAAACACCTGTTGCTTTAGCTTTGGGCAAATTACTCCATCAACAAAATATTATTTTTTCTTATTTAACTCGAGGTTATTTGGGTAAAAAGAATCTGCATAACTTTTTTTTACACAATAAAGCTAAAAATATTGCCGATGAGGCTTTATTACTAAACGAAATTGGCAATGTAGCAATTAGTAAAAATCGCTTTTTAGGCGCAAGAATTATTCAAAAACACCAACCAAACTGCCAAGCAATTATTCTAGATGATGGCTTACAAAACTTTACTTTACATTATAATTTAAAATTATTAGTAATTGATGGCAATATTTTATTTGGCAACTCTTATTTATTACCTGCGGGGCCATTAAGGCAAAGCATTACTAGTGGTTTAAATTTAGCAGATGCTTTTGTGGTTATTAATAACAATAAAACTTTACGGCAAATTTTAATCCCCTATAATAAACCAATACTTTTTAGTAATATCATGATAAAAAATCTTGATTTATTTCAAAATAAAAAACTATTAGCTTTTTGTGGCTTGGCTTATCCGCAAAAGTTTTTTGAATTACTCAAAAAACACAATTTACAGGTACAAACCACTAAAATTTTTGCCGATCATTATAATTATAGCAATATCGATCTAGAAAATATTCTAAATCATTGCAAAAATTACGGTCTAATTCCAGTTACTACCAAAAAAGATTGGGTAAAATTTTCAAATCAAATGAAGCAAAAAATCAATTATCTAGATATCGAATTAATATTTGACAACGAAGAGTTATTGCTTAAAATTGTTAAAAATTCTTTATTGAAATAAAATCTTCTTTTTGTGTTAAAACAACTTCGCTACCTAATTGAAACTTTTTTTGTGTTATTTGGGCTAATTCTATTTCGAGTTTTTCCTGTAAATTTCATTAGCAATGTTGCTGGTAACGTAGCTATTTTTGTTGGTAAAAAATTAAAAGTGCAAAAACTAGCTTACAATAATCTTTCTTTAGCATTTCCACACAAAAACAATATCGAAAAACAACAAATCTTAACCAAAATGTGGTTAAATTTAGGTAAAATTATTGCCGAATTTGTGCATATAGCCACTATGTCGAGCAAAAAATTAGCAGTATTTGTTGAGATAAATCAACAAACCAAACAACAAATAGCTTTACTGAAACAACAAAAAACTGGTGGAATTATTTTTTCTGCTCATTTTGGTAACTGGGAAGTTGGTCCAAAAATTTTATTAAATCAAGGCTTAAAAATTCACACATTTTATCGCCCTCTTAACAATCCTTATATTGAGCTTATTACAGCTTGGCTTCGAGGTGTTTCACTCATCAAAAAAGGTGCACAAGGCAATCGACAAATTATTAATGCTATCAAAAAAGGAGAATGGGTAATTATTTTAGCCGATCAAAAAATTACCGACGGTATTTCGGTTAATTTTTTTAACCAACCTGCCATAACTTCGGCATCACTGGCAAAAATCACCCTTAAATATCAAGTTCCATTAGTTTTAGGTTATATTTTGCGTAAAAACGAACAATTCTCTTTTTCGTTAAACCTAGAGCAACCATTAAATACTAATCATCTACAAAACACAGAACAAAATATTACAAAAATTACTTTACAAATAAATCAAAACCTTGAAAATATTATTCAAAAAAATCCAGAGCAGTGGTTTTGGGTTCATAACCGTTGGAAAAAATAATTTCAAATCTATGCTTAAAATATTTAGTTTTCTTTTTTTATTTTGCACTTTTTCTTGTGCCTTTTTTAATAGCAAAACACGCGATATTTCTATTAATAGTAGCCCTACCAATGCCCAAATTATTATCGATGGGCAAAGCCATGGCTACACCCCAGCGGTTTTAAATTTACCTGTTAAAGAGTATAACATCACCTTAGTTAAACCAAACTATGGCTCGGCTAATTTTACTACCCCCATTTGGTGGGGCACTTTCCCTACCAATATTTATGGCTCTAAAACCGCCAACGGCACCAGATGCATGCTCGATACTATTTTAATAGTGCCAAGTATAATAGAGATTTTTTTCACTGGTCATTGTGCCGATTTTAAACAAAAAGTGCATAATATTACCATTAGCAACAATCAAAACACCACACAAAACACCACTACTCTCAAACGATATTACTAATTTTTATGCCAATTATCAAAGATAATTTACTCGCTCTTTTAAAAAAATCTTTTCCTGATGCCGATATAAATATTCATTCGTTAGTTGATGATAACGATCATTACAGCATCACCATTGCCGATAGCTCATTTTTAAACCAAAACAAAATTACACAACATAAAATGGTAAATAAAGCACTAGAATCGGTGCTTAAAACCAATATTTTACATGCTGTACAAATTAAAACCATAGCTAAAAATTAACACCGATAACCCAGTAAAAAATCGGCAATTGCTATTGGTTTTTTACCTGGTTTTTGTAAAATTTGTGGCAAAATATAGCCGTCGGCACAACAAATAGCAAAATTTGGCAAAACTTCGCCAATTTGATGCTGTGGTTTTTCTTGTAAAAAACTAGCTAATAAAATTTTAATAGGTTGTTGCTGATGATAAAAATAAGCCCCCAAAAAACCACTTAAAGCTAAAATTTTTGCCATCAATGTTTTACAGTTTTGTGAAAAATCAAGCAAACATTCATCTTTAACAATTTTATGAGCATAAGTAGCGAGTTGATGATTTTGCTTGGTGTAAAATACATTGTTCTGCTCTATTTTTGGTAGTAAATCTAAAAATAATTCGGCACCAATTTGGGATGTTTTATCACTAACTTCTTGATAAGTTTGATTAAATATATCGATGTTTTTTAAGCAAGCAATATCGCCACTATCAAGGCCTTCGTCCATTTTAATAATACAAACATCGATATTTTTTTCTTGATTCATAATTGTTCTAACAATTGGAGCTGCTCCACGAAATTTTGGCAAACTTGAAGGATGTAAATTAAAGCAACCATATTTAGTGGCTTGCAAAATATTAGCAGGAAGCAACAAACCATAGGCAATAACCACTGCAACATCGGCATTAAAAGCCAAAAATTGCTCAAAAACTTGCTTAGATTTAAGACTTTCTGGAGTGAAAACTGGTAAATTATGTTTTAA
>CANEUR010000124.1 GCA_947441875.1 Rickettsiales bacterium
AACAATTAGTTATGCAGGCAATAAATCAGCTTGCCAATCATAAAACAGTAATTACTATCGCGCATCGTTTATCTTTTTTAAGTAATTGTCAAAAAATCGCCTTTATTCAGCAAGGCAAAATCGCCGAATATGGTAGTCATCAACAGTTAATGGCTTTAAATGGCTTTTATCGCAAAATGTTTGATGCCGACATTAATTTAAACTAATATTTCATTATGATAAATTTACAATATGTTTGTCAAAATCCGCAAAATTTTGATGTGGCAATGCAAAATCGAGGCAGTAATTTTTCTGCCCAACAAATTATCGATCTAAACCAAAAACGAAAACAGCAAATTCAATTAATTCAAGATTGGCAGGCAAAAAAAAATAGCATAGTAAACAATATTGCCATAGCTAAAAAAGAGCAAAATCAACAGCAGGTAAACATATTATCAGAAGAAGTAAAATCTATCAATCAACAGCTAAAAAACTTGCAAGAGCAAAATAATTTTGAGCTTGAGCTTGAAAATTTACTGCTACAAATTCCTAATTTACCACAAAACGATGTGCCGATAGGTGCTAACGAAGAGCAAAATATGGTGGTTGAAACTTTTGGTAAAATTAGAGAATTTAATTTTACTCCACTTGCTCACGATGAAATTGGTAAAAACCTAAAAATGCTTGATTTTGAGCAATCTGCCCTGATGTCTGGAGCTAGGTTTTCAACTCTTACTGGCCATTTGGCAAACCTTGAAAGAGCCTTGGCAAATTTTATGCTTGATATCGCTTTAAGCCATGGTTATTGCGAGGTTTCTCCGCCAAATTTAGTAAAATCTGAAGCAATGTTAAAGGCGGGACAGTTGCCAAAATTTGCCGATGAAGCTTTTAAAACCGCCGATGATTATTGGCTTATTCCTACTAGTGAAGTTTCCTTGGTTAATTTAGTTGCAAATAAAACTCTCGATGCTAAACAATTGCCAATGCGATTTGTAGCCTACACTCCGTGTTTTCGTCAAGAAGCAGGGGCGGCAGGTAAAGATACTAAAGGCATGATTCGCCAGCATCAATTTAAAAAAGTTGAGTTAGTTTCAATTACTACCGCTCAAAATTCGCAAGAAGAGCACGAAAGAATGACAAAAATAGCTGTCATGGTGTTGCAAAAACTTGGCTTGCCGTTTCGAAAAATTTTGCTTTGCACTGGCGATATGGGTTTTTGTGCTCAAAAAACCTATGATTTAGAGGTGTGGTTGCCTTCACAAAATAAATACCGCGAAATTTCTAGTTGTTCTAATTGTGGTGATTTTCAGGCAAGAAGGGCAAACATTAAATACAAACAAGACAACAATAATTTTTTTGCTCACACTCTCAATGGCTCTTCTTTGGCGGTGGGACGAACTTTGGTGGCTATTTTAGAAAACTATCAAAACCCCGATTGTTCGGTTGATGTGCCAGAAGCTTTGCAATCTTATTTACAAGGTTTAAAAAAAATTACTTGCTAATTATTTTTAAATCATTAAAATAATTGTTTTAATTTTGATTATGAAATGCATTTTTTATTTTGGCTTTCATATTTTGGTTTTATAAAATAATTTTTAATTATGTTTAATTACTATGGCAAATACTAAATCGGCTCAAAAAGCATTAAGAGCAAGCGAAAGAAAAAATGTTATCAATACTTCTCGAATAAATCGTATTAGAACCTTTATTAAAAAAGTAGATTTGGCAATTAAAAGCCAAGATAAACAAAAAGCTCTTGAAGCTTTTAAAAACCTAGAGCCAGAAATTGCAAAAGGTGTTACTAAAAAAGTAATTAAGTTAAATACAGCTTCGCGAAAATTATCCAGACTTTCTTTGGCAATAAAAAAAATCGAGCAAAAATAGTAAATTTTAAATTCATCATCTTATGAAAAGAACTTGGCAACCTAGTAAAATTGTTAGAAAAAGAAGGCATGGCTTTCGTTCGCGCATGGCAACCGCTAATGGCAGAAGAGTTTTATCTCGTAGAAGGTTTAAAGGTAGAACGGTTCTTTCGGTTTAGCAATAATATCAATGTTGCATCACTAATTATATTTTACTTTATTTATCATTTTTGCTATAAATTTCAGCTATTTTTAACTTAATATGTTTAATATGAAGCTAAAAATAGGAAAAATTTCTACCTGAAAACATAGTAAAACATTAAAATAAATTACTGATGCAACACTCCCATAAAAAACTAAATCAATAAAAAACACCATTTTTTATGATATGAAAATTTTATCCATTAAAAAATCTGCCGATTTTCAACAAAAAAATCATTCTTCTGCTTTAAAATTTCATACTCATAGTTTTACTTTGATAATAAATCAAACCGATAATTCTTATTGTTGTGATAATCAAAAAAAAAGAGCAAAAATTTTTTGTCGTTTTGGTTTAGTGGTGTCAAAAAAAGCTAGTAAATTAGCTACAGAGAGAAACCTTATTAAAAGAAGATTCCGAAGTTGTTTCTATGATTTAAGTAACGCCCTGAAAAAACAACACACAGATTATATTTTTATTGCCAAGTTGGCAACAATTAATTTTCAATATAGTAAAATTAACCAAGATATGCAATATGCATTATCAAAAATTAACCAACAATTATAATAAAGAATGAAACTTTCGACAAAAATTAATTGGTTATATATTATCTTAACAATGTTTGTGGTGGTAATATTGGTAAATATCGGCTATTTATTTTTGGCTAACCGTTTTGATAATGCTCCAATTGTTGAAAATGCTTTTTTAAAAGGAGTTGAATATAATAAAACCATTAAAATCTTTGATTCTTATAAAAAAGCGGGTTATGAACTTGATTTTGAAGTTAAGTCATCTGTAAAATCTCCAAATAGCTACAATGCCTTTATTTCTCTTGAAGGAAAAGATGGTGAAATAGAAGGTGCTTATATTGAGGCTGTTTTTTTAAACAGGGTAAAACCACAGTATAATTTTTATCGCACTTTGCAATTGATAGATGGTTTTTATGTGGCTTATGATGTTTATTTTCCTTTAATCGGAGCATGGGATTTAAAACTACTAGTAAGAAAAGATGATAAAATTTTATTCCAAGAAGATAAATCAATAATCATTCCAGAGTATAAAATATAATACCAATTCCCATCTTTAAATAATCAAAAATGTGAATTGGTATTATTCATTTAATTAACCGACAAACCTAAAGCTTCGTTATTTCGTTCAGTAACTTGTTTAATTGAAACACAATGCGGCAAAGATGTAACTATTGACTCTCTTTTGTGTTTCTTGTAAAACACTACTCAATAACTCTTCAGATAAACCAAAATCATATTGCCCTTTACTAATAGAGGAATTATGAGAATTAGCTCCTGCAAGTCTAATTTCAACAATAGTATCATTGCCATTTGGAGCCTTACTAGCTCTGATTTGTGTTGTTTTAGCTGCCACACTTTTATGAATAGCAAAAGTTATTAAATCTGGAAATGATGTTTTAGTTTTCTCAATTGCTTATTGAAAAAACTCTACGCTACCTGATTTTTTAGCATCAAAATCAATT
>CANEUR010000125.1 GCA_947441875.1 Rickettsiales bacterium
AAGCAACAAAAAGCAATTTGTTAAAGATGTTTGGGTTATCCCAACCAACACCTAAACTTGTATGGGCAAAAATAAATTCAACCTTGTTATCTAATGATAAAAGCTCATCTCTATCTTTTAAAATTAATTTTGTCATTTCTTTTTCTTGTGCATCTTTTGTGCCTTTTCCACTTGAAAAATAATAAGCATATCTTCCTTCTGCTTCCTGTTTATAAATATTCTTATATTCTTCTAAAAATATTTGCTTTACCACTCCATTATCAACAAAATCAGCAACGGAAGGCACAAAAAATAAAGACATTTGCTTTATTCCTTCATTTTTAAGTCTTTGCTCTTTTTCTTGATGTTGTAAAATAGTTTGTTTTATTTGTTCTCTTAAAATTACTTCCTCGCTTACAGACTGCCCCGCTAATTGACTAAATTTTTTGCCATTTGTAAAGAATATATCGCCTTGTATTACATATTTAACAACATAATCATTTAAAGACTTATCCTCTGTTTTTTTGCCTAAATTATCATTAGATTTTAGAGAGTAGCTTTTATTGTTATATTTTATCTTTGCTGTTTTTTTATTTAAATCTGTCTTTTCAAGTTGTAATGAAGCATTAATTACACCTTCTAGTTCAATGGAAAGATATTCTAATCTTTTAACCTGCCTATCATTATAAGCTTGGTCTGGGCTGTAGGTATAGATAATTTTTTCTGCATTTTCTTTTGGATGAGTGGCAGAATAGCTTAAAACAACTTGTGGATTTAATAATTCAAGCAATTGATTTGAGTTAAAATCTTTATTTAACTGCGGTTCATCAATGATGACAATTGGCTTTATTTCTTTAATTTGCTCGATATAACTGCCAAAACCAAATAGTTCGTCTCTATTATTTTGCCTTAATTTGTTTGTTTCTTTATCAAAAGATTGTTTGGTTAAAATGAGAATTTGTAAATCATTTTTGCTGATAAAATTTGAAATAAGATTGATTTTACCGCCATCATAATTATTAACTTCGTATTTGATATTGTTATATTGATCTTTAAAATATTCATCAAAAATCTCGAAAGTTTTATAAACACCTTCTTTAATTGCCACGCGCGGGGTAACAATAATAAATTTTTTATAACCAAATTCTTGATAAAGTGCAAAAATTGTTGAAACAAAAGTAAAGGTTTTACCTGTGCCAGTTTCCATTTCTATTGCAAAATTATTTTGCTCTTTATTTTGTATGCTTTTAATTGTTTGCTTTATTGCATCGGCTTGATGTTGCAAATGTTCAATTTGAATTTTCATAATATTTTTTGCAGATAAAGTAAAAACAAGAAGTTCAGGCTCTTGCTTTAAAAAATTGTTATCATCAAAATTAGCGAGATATTTCTAGGGTAATGGCACAACTTTTAACACTAGGAAAAATTCTAACTTTTTCAACCTCTAAAATGCCTTTATCAATTCTGGTATCTTGCATAATAATTTTTAACAAATCGTAGCAAAATTTTTCGAGCAACTCACAATTATGATTATTAGCAAAATCTTTGATTTTTTGATAGATAATATCATAATCGATGGTATCGGTAATGTTATCGGTGTGGCAAGCATCGGCAAAATTAGTGTGAATGGTGAGATTCAAAAACAGATCTTGCTTTCTGGTTTTTTCAAAATCATGAATACCAATAAGGGTTTGGATGGCTATTTTTTTTAATTTAATAATCATTTTTATTTGTGATAAATATTGCATCTTAAAAATTGAAATACTATTCTATTGCCAAAAGTTTTTAGTTTCAACAACTTATTTTATTTATTTTTATGAATATTAGCCAAATTCCTGCCGTTTCTGGCAATAATTTTAATGTTATCATTGAGGTGCCAATGCACTCTAGCCCTGTAAAATACGAGCTTGATAAAGAAAGCGGTGCTTTATTTGTTGATCGCTTTTTAGCAACTCCTATGCATTATCCTTGTAATTACGGCTTTATTCCACACACTCTATCAGAAGATGGCGACCCTGTAGATGTTTTAGTGGTTTCTGATTTTGCTATTAATCCTTTGTCGGTTGTGGCGGTTAAGCCTATTGGGGTGCTTTTAATGGAAGACGAAAAAGGCCCCGATGAAAAAATCATTGCGGTTCCTGCTTTAAAATTAAATTCGGTTTTTGAAAGTATCGATTCTCATCAACAATTACCTGCTTTACTTTTAAAACAAATTCAACATTTTTTTGAGCATTATAAAGATCTTGAAAAAAATAAATGGGTAAAAGTTGTTGGTTTTGAATCGGCAGAAATTGCTAAACAACTTATTCAAAAAGCAATTGAAAGAGTACAAAAATAAATTATGCCAGCCACCACGCTTTTATGTATTCTCGATGGTTTTGGAATAGGCAACAAACAAGCCAGCAATAATGCTATTGCTTTGGCAAATATGCCAAACTATCAACGAATTTTAAATAACTATCCGCACTCGCAACTATTAACTTCTGGGCTTGCTGTTGGTTTGCCAGAGGGGCAAATTGGCAACTCCGAAGTGGGGCATATTACCATTGGGGCTGGCAGAGTTATTTATCAAGATTTGCCAAAAATAAACTTAAGCATCAAAAACGGTTCTTTATCAAAAAATCCTAAACTCACAAAATTTTTAGAGCATTTAAAAAAACATAATTTGCCTTGCCATTTAATGGGGCTTTGCTCTGATGGCGGTGTGCATTCACATATTTTGCATTTGCAATATTTAGCCAAGGTGCTAAAAAGCCATAACATTGAGCTTTTTTTGCATTTATTTACCGATGGTCGAGATGTTGCCCAAAAAAGTATTTTGCAATATTTATCTGCTTTTGCTGATTATAATATTACTACCATTTCTGGCCGGTATTATGCCATGGATCGCGATAATAAACTAGATCGCACTAATCTTGCTTGCAATGCTATTTTAAATGCCGCAGGGCCAAAATTTACTAGCCCAAACGAAGCAATAAATTATTATTATAATCAAAACATCACCGACGAATTTATTTTACCTAGTATTATTGGCAATTATCAAGCTATAAATGGCCAAGCCGGCTTAATTTTTGCTAATTTTAGAGCAGATAGAGCTAGGCAAATTTCTACTGCACTACAAAATAGTCAAAAATTTTCTACTGCTCTTGCCCTCACTCAATATTCGCAAGAGCTAAACAATTTTTATCAAGTTTTGTTTCCGCCCGAAGTTATAGTTAATTCTTTACCAGAAATTCTTAGTAAAAATAATCTTACTCAATTAAGAATCGCCGAAACCGAAAAATATGCTCATGTTTCGTTCTTTTTTTCGTGCGGGCAAGAGCAAAAATTCAAGGGTGAAAACAGAATTCTTATTCCTTCTCCAGCAGTTGCCACTTACGATTTACAGCCCGAAATGTCGGCAAATATTGTGAGTGAAAAATTACTAGAAGCCATAAATAGTCAAAAATATAACTTTATTGTGGTTAATTATGCTAATGCCGATATGGTTGGGCATTCTGGGCTTTTACAACCAGCAATTATGGCCTGCCAAACTCTTGACCA
>CANEUR010000126.1 GCA_947441875.1 Rickettsiales bacterium
AGTTTTATTTACCGATCTCAAAACCGCCGAGCTTATCAAATATGCTAGCAATGCTTTTTTAATGACCAAAGTTGCTTTTATCAACGAAATTGATTCTTTATGTGAAAAGCTTGGAGCTAATGTTTTAGATGTTGCCAAAGGCATGGGTTTTGATGGGCGAATTGGTTCTGCTTTTTTAAACCCAGGCCCTGGCGTTGGTGGTAGTTGTTTTCCAAAAGATTCGTTGGCTCTTAACTATTTAGCTTGCCAAAACGGCATTGATTTACATATTTTACAAGCCACTATCAATAGTAATCAGCAAAGGTTTGTGGCAATGGCAAATAAAATTAAACAAAAAGCTGGCGAAAATAAAAACCTTGCTGTGCTTGGTTTGGCTTTTAAGGCTGGCACCGACGATGTGCGTATGAGCCCCGCTATTGAAATTATTAAGTTGTTGTTGGCAGATGGCTTTATAATTTCTGCCTACGACCCTGTGGCTATGCCAAATGCTCAAGCAATTTTGTTTGATAACATAAAATATTGCTCTAGCCTGCTTGATTGCTATAATTCAAGCAAGGTAGTGGCAATTTTAACCGAGTGGCCAGAGTTTAAGCAAATTACTAATTATAGCGATTTTTCTCAAAAAATAGTTCTTGATTTACGAAAAATATTGTAATATAATTTTTAAACTAATTGTATATTAAATTTATGCAAAATACGAGTTTTGCCAAAACAAAAATTGCAATAAAATTAACAATAAAAACTATAATATAAAAAACATATGTTACGAACACTAGTTCCTGGCGCAGGTCCAAGAACCATAACATCTCAAATGTTACCAATGTTAGAAGGTGTTGCCAAAAATAGATTTGCACTTATTGAGGCATTAGCAAAATTGCAAAATAATGATAAAACAGAAACTGAAAACCACAACCAAAACCCTGAATCTCTCATTAAACCAATAAAAACAAAAAGTCTAGAATGGGTCGTCAAGTCAAACATTAGATTACAAAGATCGTAGTTTCTAAAAAATTGCTTGTTTTTTATTTTGCTTGCTTTTAACATTTTGTTTTTATATTGTTAATTATAAAAATTTATGCAAAAATTTACCAAATTAGTAGGTTTAGGTGCTTCGTTGCCTATTTTAAATATCGATACCGATATGATTATTCCTAAGCAGTTTTTAACCACCATTAAAAGAACTGGTTTGGGAGCTAATTTATTTTATGAAATGCGCTATAATATTAACGGTAGCTTAATTGAAAATTTTGTGTTAAATCAACAACCTTTTTCTAAAGCACAAGTTTTAGTGGCTCGAGATAACTTTGGTTGTGGTTCAAGCCGTGAGCATGCTCCATGGGCTTTGCTTGATTTTGGCATAAGTTGTATTATCGCTCCTTCTTTTGCCGATATTTTTTTTAATAATTGCTTTAAAAACGGCATCTTACCAATCATTTTAAGCAAATCAGAAGTTGAAGAATTATTAACTTTTGCCGAAAATAAGCATAATTCTTTTACTATCGATTTAGCTTTACAAGAAGTAATTGCCAATAATAAAACTTATCATTTTAATATCGATTCTTTTCGTAAAAAATGTTTGCTTGAAGGTTTAGATGATATAGGCTTAACACTACAACAAGAGCACTTAATTGCCGAATTTGAAATCAATAATCGCTTAACCAAGCCTTGGCTTTATTAATTTAATTTTAATTATCTTATGTCTATTCTTGCAGGAAAAAAAGGTTTAATAATGGGAGTTGCCAACGATCGCTCTATTGCTTGGGGTATTGCTCTTGAAGCTCACAAATATGGCGCCGATCTTGCCTTTACTTTTCAAGGTGATGCTCTTAAAAAAAGAGTAGAACCTTTAGCAAGTTCTCTTGGTTCAAACATTGTGTTGCCTTGCGATGTTACTAATCAGCAATCTATCAAAGAAGTTTTTGCCACACTAGAACAAAAATGGGGTAAGCTCGATTTTTTAGTGCATGCTATCGCTTATTCTGATAAAGATGAGTTAAGAGGTAAATATCTTGATACTTCTTATACTAATTTTGCCAACACTATGAATATTTCTGCCTTTTCTTTGGTGGCAGTTTCAAAAGAGGCCGAACCTTTACTAAAAAAATCTGAAACTCCAAGCATCATTACTTTAAGCTATTATGGGGCTGAAAAAGTAATGCCTCACTATAATGTTATGGGCGTTGCCAAAGCTGCTCTTGAAGCTAGTGTGCGATATTTAGCTATGGATATGGGTAAAGATAATATCAGAGTTAATGCTATTTCGGCAGGTCCTGTAAAAACTTTGGCCGCTAGTGGTATTGGCGATTTTAGGCTAATTTTTAAATGGAACGAATACAATGCTCCATTACGCAAAAACATTTCGTTGCAAGATGTTGGTGGTGCTGCGGTTTTCTTGCTTTCTAGCCTTGGTGGCGGTGTTACAGGCGAGGTTTTGCATGTTGATGCTGGCTATCATGTGGTTGGTATGAAGGCTCCAGATGCTCCAGATATCAGTATTCATAAAGATGAATAATCTATGAGTTACTGCAACATTTTGCCCTATTTGGGGCAGATGCCAAACATTCATCAATCTGTATTTATTGCCAATACTGCCACCATCACTGGAAAAGTAAATATTGGTGAAAATTCTAGTGTTTGGTTTGGTTGCGTTTTAAGAGGCGATGTAACTTCTATTAGCATCGGCTCTCACACTAATATTCAAGATGCTTGTATTTTGCACGGCACAAGGCCAAATCATGCTCAAAATAAAACAGGGGCAAACGGTGCTCCAGTATTGGTTGGTAGCTATGTAACCATAGGGCATTCGGCAATTATTCATGCTTGTGAAGTGCAAGATTATGCTTTTGTTGGCATGGGTTCTGTCGTTATGGATTTATCTATCATCGAATCATATGGCATGCTAGCTGCTGGTGCAGTTCTTACTCCGGGTAAAGTTATTAAATCAAAACAAATATGGGCAGGAAACCCCGCTAAATATCTACGCGACATGACTCAAGCCGAGCTTGACTATATTAAAATATCATCACAAAACTATGTTGAACTGGCAATGCAGTATAAAAAAACTTAACAAAACTAAACTTATCAATATGCTGTTAATCACAATTTTTATTGGTTGGTTGGTAGGCTATTTTTTGTGGCATATTTATATCGAAAAAGTTGCTAACGAAAACATCAAAATACCGCCATCAAATAATATTTCTTACCATCAAGTTTTACCTACAGAAATTGATGTTAAAAAACTCGCTAATTTCATTTTTGAAAATCAGCAGCAAAAAGTAACCCTGCTTTATTTTTACACTACTTGGTGCAGTATTTGTGCTCAAAATTTTGCTGTTTTAAATACTTTGGCAAAAGAAATGCAAAACACTAATTTACAAGTGTTGGCAGTTGCTATTGATAAACAGCTTTCCGCTTTAGAATTACAGCAATATCATCATAAAAACAATTCCGATCTTTATTTTAAACCTTATTTACTCACTTCGAAAGTTGATTTTATTGATTTTTTAAAACAAA
>CANEUR010000127.1 GCA_947441875.1 Rickettsiales bacterium
TATTAGGCTAAAAATAGGTAAAATTTATACCAAAAATGGCAAATAAAGTAAAATAAATTAGTGATGCAACAGTCCCTAATATTATGCCTCTGTGGTGGAATTGGTAGACGCGATAGACTCAAAATCTATTATCTAATTGCAGATGTGTCAGTTCGAGTCTGACCAGAGGCACCAAAATTTCCCAAAATTTCCCAAAATTGCCAAAAATTATATTTTTTAGCTGTTTATAAATTTTCCTGTTTCCCCTTTTTTGCACTATGAATTTCGATGAGCAACAATTGCTTTTGTGGCAAAATTTAATAGAACTAACTCATAAAATAAATGTTAAACAATCTTGGTTAGATAAAGTGCTGGCATGGTTGCAAAAAAAGCCAAAAAAACAGAAGAGTTTTTATATTTACGGAGGCCCCGGTTGTGGCAAAACAATGGTGATGAAAAAATTTTATCAACAACTTATTTTGCCAAAACAATATCATCATTTTCATGCTTTTATGCAGAAAATACATAGCAATTTGCATAAAATCAGAAGTAACAATCGTCAAAATAACCAGCAAAAAGAAATTGATTTAGCCCTACAAAACATTGTTGGCGATAGCAAAATTATTTGTTTTGACGAATTTCAGGTGGTTGATATTGCCGATGCTATGTTGTTAAGTAAAATTTTTAATTATTTTTTTGCCAACAATATTGTGGCGATTATCACTTCTAATTTTCATCCGTTAGAATTGTATCAAAATGGCTTGCAAAGGCAGTTGTATCTTGATTTTGTGCAAAATATTTTTTTGCCAAATTGCTTTTGCTATCATCTTTCTTCTAGTGTTGATTATCGAAAATTAAAACTTGGTTTAAAAAAACATTATTTAATCGCCAATGCCAAAAACCGCCTGAAATTTCAGCAAATATTTGCAGAAGCTAGCAATCAAAAGACTTGTCAAACAAAAAATATCACTGTGTGGCAAAGAAATATTGCAGTTAAAAAGTCTTATGGCGATTTGGCTTTGTTTAGCTTTAAGCAATTATGTTGCCAAAATTTTTCTGCCGACGATTACCGTGCGATTTGTGCTAATTTTAATTTGATTTTTCTTAAAACCGTTCCCTATTTTTATGAAGAAGATGTTAATGCTTTAAGAAGATTTTCTTTGTTTATAGATGAGGCCTACGAAAATAAAATCGCTCTAATTGTGCTTGCCAAAACTCAACCAGAAAAACTTTGTAAAATAGTCAATTCGCCACAATATTTTGCCAGAACAGTTTCAAGATTGCAAGAAATGTCGAGTAAAGAATATTGGCAAGAAAGCAAATTTGAATTGGTATAAAATAAACAAGGGGCTTTAGTCCCTTGAATTTCTGATAAGCAAGGGGTTAAAATTGCATTAAATCTTTTTTTATTTGTTCTTGTAGTTCTAAAAGAGAAGAAAATTTTTGTTCTGGTCGAAGAAAATCGATAAATTCAATTTCAACTTGTTTGCCATAAATATCGTCTTGCCAATTAAGTAAATGGGTTTCAAAAATAGGCTCTTGATTGCTTTTAATAGTTGGCTTGATGCCAAAATTTGTGATGGATGGTTTGGTTATTTTTTGTTGATTAAAAATAAAAGTGGTTTGAGTTTGGTAAACTCCAAATTTTGGTAAAATAATGTTGATGTTTGGCTTGATATTGATAGTTGGAAACCCAATTGTTCTGGCAAGTTTTTGCCCGTGCAACACTTTGCCTGTGATGCTAAAATTTTTGGTTAAAATTTGTTGAGCATTTTTTACTTTTCCTTCGGCGATAAATTTTCGCACCAAAGTAGAAGAGCAAAGCTCTTCTTGCTGTGTTTGGCATGCAATTTTTTGCACCAAAATGTTGTGTTGCTTCAAGCTTTCAATGTTGCCTAAGCGATTTTTGCCAAAAGTAAAATCGTAGCCAACCACCATAATTTTGGTTTGGCAATATTGCAATAAAATTTGTTCGATAAATTGATGATGAGATAAATTGGCAAAATAATGATTAAAAGGCAAAATAATTAGATAATCCAAGTTAAATTGCTGTAAAGTGGCAATTTTTTGTTTGAAAGTTTGTAATAAAAAATTTTCTTTTTGCCTAAAAAATAAGGCTGGGTGTGGCAAAAAAGTGAGTAGACCAGTGGCTAAATTATGTTGTTTTGCGGTTTCTTTTAACTGTAAAATAATTTGCCTATGACCAAAATGCACTCCATCAAAATTGCCAATGGTTAGGCATAGCGGTTGTTTTATGGCAATTTTGTGAGAATTGATTCGCAGAAGAGTCATTTTTGTTATGATTTTTCATTTGCAGAAACATTGTTGATGAGGCTGTGGCGATAGCCGTAAAAAACATAAATTAAAATGCCAAGAATGTTCCATAAAACGAAATATTGCCAATTTTCTATGAGTAGTTCTGCCAATAAAAAACAACAAGAAGAAATGGCGATAAAAGATACCAAAATAAGATTTGGGCAAACGAAACCCCTAGGCATTTGAGGTTGAGTGTAGCGAAGCATTAAAGTTGAGGTGGTTACCATAATAAAACTAAATAAAGTACCTAAACTGGTCATTTCGGCTAAAATTTTTAGCGGAAACATTCCAGATAAAATCGCCACTATGCAGGTGGTGATAATGATGCTGATATGTGGAGTTTGTTTTTTGTGATGAATTTTTTGTAATTTTTTTGGCAACAAACCATCGCGAGACATAGCGAAAAATATTCGAGATTGCCCGTAAAGCAAAATCAGCAAAACCGAAGTGATGCCAGCAACCGCTCCGATAGCCACCAAAATAGAACCAAAGTTGTTGCCGTTTTCTCTTAATGCCCTTGCGAGAGGCTCGGCATTATCAAGCTTTGTGTAATGCGAGATGCCGTTAAGAGCCAAAGTTACCAAGCCATAAAGCACAGCACAAACTAATAGAGATCCGATGATGCCAAGTGGTAAATCTTTTTTAGGATTTTTGCACTCTTCGGCCGTGGTTGCCACAGCATCAAAACCAATGTAGGCATAAAAAACAACCGCGGTTGCCGAGAGCACTCCTTGCCAGCCAAAAGGCATAAAATTGCTAAAATTTTCTGTTTTAATCATTTTGACAGAAATTATCAGAAAGATGGCAATTACCGCCAATTTAACTAGCACCAATATTCCGCTGAATCGAATGCCATTTTTAGTGCCTTGATAAAGTAAAAAGCTTAGAAACAACACAATGAAAACCGCTGGTAAGTTAATTATGCCATTGCCACTACCATCAAAAGTGGCAGTGCAAAATTGTGTTGGAATGATAATATTTACTGATTCTAAAATGCCCGTTAAATAACCACTCCAACCGTTGGCAACCGTGGATGCACCAATGCCGTATTCTAAAATTAAGCTCCAGCCAACAAGCCAAGCCACACCTTCGCCAGCTGTGGCATAGGTGTAGTTGTAGGCACTGCCAGAAATGGGAATTGCCGAAGCAAGCTCAGCATAGGCAAGGGCAACAAACAAGCAAACTATGGCGGAAAGAGCATAA
>CANEUR010000128.1 GCA_947441875.1 Rickettsiales bacterium
AGCAAAATAAAGCCATTAAAAAACTCTTGACCTAAACCATTGAGAGCATCAGATATTTTGTTGGTAAAATAGGCAATGGTTAGTGAGCAAAGCAAGCCCAAAAATAAACCAACAAAAATAGCTAGCCTGCTTTTGGCAATATTTTTAGTGGCTGAAAATAAAATAGTTAAAATTAGGGCTATTTCGAGCATTTCGCGCAAAACCACCACCGAAACTTGTAAATATGACATTTAAAAAATAAATATTGATAGTTAGTATCATATTTTAACACTGCAATTATTTTTTGCAAGTGATTGTTTGTAAAAGTTTTAGTATAGCAAAAATCGTTACTTGTAGGGAATTTTTATTAGTTAAGATGTTTTTTTTAAATGTTGTTATATCGATATTGCTATTAAAATTTCTGCTATTAAAATTTTTATCACCAAAAAGTAAGTATTTTTTTACCAAAATTAAACCCATTTTATTGTTTTGTCATAATATTTTGGCTAATTAATTTTGTAAAAAATGTTTAAAGAAAACCTAAAAAACACCATACAAACCATGATCCAAAATGCCAAAACCCCTAGAGAACAAGGCGAATATTTTGAAAAATTAATTATTTTGTATTTAAAAAACGAGCCAAAATATCAAAATCTTTTTTCTGATGTTATTTCTTATGCTAATTTTGCCAAGCAACAAAATTTCAATCAAAACGATACAGGCATTGATCTTGTAGCAATAAATCAAAACTCTGTTTCATTTACCGCCATTCAATGTAAGTTTTACCACGAAAATTACACTGTGCAAAAATCTGATATCGATAGCTTTTTTACCGCTTCTGGCAAAAGTTATTTTTCACATAGAATCCTTGTTGCTACTACCAATAATTTTTCTAAAAATGCCGAGGAATCTTTAGAAAATCAATCAATTCCAGTTCAAAAAATAGATTTATATGAACTTGAAAATAGTGTTATTGATTGGAGCGAATTTTTTAAAAAACAAGAAGTTAAAATTAAAACCAAAAAACAACCAAGATTGCATCAAGAAAATGCAATTAATGATGTGCTAGAAAAATTCAAAAATGCAGATAGAGGCAAGCTTATTATGGCTTGTGGAACTGGCAAAACTTTTACTAGTTTAAAAATTGCCGAAAAAATTTCAGGTGCAAAAGGTAAGGTTTTATTTCTAGTTCCATCGTTATCTTTACTTTCGCAAAGCCTCACCGAATGGACTCAAGAATCCTCAATAAATTTACATTGTTTTGCTGTTTGTTCTGATTCTGATGTTGGCAAGAAAAAAGATGAAAATGATGATTATATTTCAAATATTATTCACGAATTAAAATATCCGGCAACCACTAATTCCAAGGCTTTAGCTGATAATTTTAATAAAAAAATAAACGACTTAACAATGAATGTTGTTTTTTCAACTTATCACTCAATTGATGTAATAAATAAAGCCCAAACCGATTATAATTTACCAGAATTTGATCTTATTATTTGCGACGAAGCTCATCGCACCACAGGAGCAACTTTTATAGGCGAAGACGAATCGCATTTTGTAAAAGTTCATAATAATGATTTTATAAAAGCCAAAAAAAGGCTTTACATGACTGCAACACCAAAAATTTATGGAAATGTTGCCAAAGCAAAGTCAATGCAAGAAAATATCGAGCTTGCCTCAATGGATGATGTTTCAAAATTTGGCGAAGTTTTTTATTCAATTAGTTTTTCACAAAGTGTTAAACAAAAATTATTAGTAGATTATAAAGTGATTGTTTTATCGGTTGATGAAAATTACATCAGCCAAAGGCTTGGTGATTTGTTAAAAGACGAAAATAATCAACTTAATGTCGATGATGCCGCTAAAATTATTGGTTGTTGGAAAGCTCTTTCAAAACAAGGCACAATTGAAGAAGAAAGCGAAAATTATTCGACAATGAAGCGAGCAGTTGCTTTTGCTCAAATTATTGAACCAACTAAAAAAACCAAAGGTAAAAAAACCGCTTCAAAAGAAATTGCTAAAATGTTTGAACAGGTTGTTGAAAAATTTAAAGAATCTGAACTTGCATATTTAAACGAACAAGAAAAAAGCTTACCTTCAAAACAATTAATTTGCAAAGCAAACCATGTTGATGGCTCAATGAATGCCAGCGAAAAGCAAGAAAAAATTGATTGGCTAAAAGAAGAAAATGGCGATAATATTTGTAAAATTTTGTCAAATGTGCGTTGCTTATCCGAAGGTGTTGATGTGCCAAGCCTTGATGCAGTGTTGTTTTTAACTCCAAAAAATTCGCAAATTGATGTGGTGCAATCAGTGGGAAGAGTTATGCGAAATTCGCCAAATAAAAAAATGGGTTATGTAATTTTGCCTGTTGTTATTCCTTCGCACTTAAAACCACACGAAGCATTAAATGATAATAAAATTTATAGTGTTGTTTGGCAGGTCTTAAATGCTTTAAGAGCTCATGATGATAGTTTTGATGCAATGATTAACAAATCTAATTTAATTGGTCTAGATAAGAATCAAATTGAAATTGTTGCAATTACCGATAAAATTAACAAAAAACTTGATAAAAATGCTCAACAACAGTTTGAAAAGCAAAATTTAGGCAAATCTCGCTCAATTGGGGCTAAAGTTCAAGAAAATCAAGAGTCTGATTCGCAAAGCAATTTATTCAAAGTTGAAGTTGGTGAGCTTGAAAAAGCTTTAGTTGCTAAAATGGTAGAAAAATGTGGCAACCGTTTTTATTGGGAAAGTTGGGCAAATGATATTGCCAATATTGCCAATCGCCATATTAAAAGTATCACACAAATTTTAGAAAATCCACAAAACACCATCGAAATCAAGGCTTTTAATGAGTTTTTAAGCGAAATTCAACATGATTTAAACGATTCAATTTCTAAAGATGAAGCCATAGAAATGCTTGCTCAGCATTTAATTACTAAACCAGTTTTTGAAGCTCTTTTTGCCGATTATGAATTTGCCAAAAATAATCCGGTTTCAAAAGCCATGCAAAAAATTAATGATGAATTAAATAAACATCACCTTGAAAAAGAAGCCAAGCACCTTGAAAGCTTTTATGAAAGTGTAAAAATGAGGGTTAAAAGTCTCGAAAAAAATGATGTCGCTAGGCAAAAAATTATTGTTGAACTTTACGATAAATTTTTTCGCAATGCCTTTCCAAAGATGACCGAAAAACTTGGTATTGTTTATACTCCAGTTGAAGTGGTTGATTTTATAATTCACTCTGTTTCTGATGTTTTAAAACAAGAATTTAGCCAAGAATTAGGCGATAAAAATGTGCATATTCTCGACCCTTTCACTGGCACTGGCACCTTTATTACTCGGCTTTTGCAAAGCGGTTTAATTGCCAAAGAAAAACTGCCTTACAAATTTCAAAACGAAATTCATGCCAACGAAATTGTGCTTTTGGCTTACTACATTGCGGCCATTAACATTGAATCAACTTTTCACCAAATCACCAAAGAAAA
>CANEUR010000129.1 GCA_947441875.1 Rickettsiales bacterium
AACTAGCCCCTAGGCCACATAACTCTGGGCATTTTTCTATGGATGCTTGCATTACTTGCCAATTTGAACAATTAATTCGAGCAGTTTTAAACATCAATTTTGGTTCAACTGCTTTTCATAGCAAAGGCTACATGCAAAATATACTTGGTAATCAAATAAATAATCTTGAAGAATTTTTACAAAACGACCAAGCAAAAATTCATATTTATGGCAAACAAACTATTGCCGAAGGTCGAAAAATGGGGCATATTAATATTTTAAATGGTAAACTATGAATAACATTTTAGTTTTTTTAAAAACTGGTGGCATTATAATGTTTCCGCTGTCTTTTTTGGCAATTACTTTGCTGGCTATTATTATTGACAAGATTTTTTTCTATTGTAAATATTTAAAAATTACTAAAAACATTGAAACTTTAATTTATGAGCCAAGCTTTTGTTTGCAAACTTGGCAAAATTCTTTACAAAAATTCTCAACAAAGCATTTTTATTATATTTTATGGCACTTAATTAAGCAAAATAACGATATATCTCAAAATAATAAACTTCTAGAAAATAAAGCAACCAGCTTGTTAAAAAAAATAGAAAAACAAATGTTTTCAGGAGTATGGATACTAGAAACCATTGTAAGTGTTGCCCCTTTATTGGGTTTACTTGGCACTATTGTTGGCATGTCAACAAGTTTTCAAATTTTAGGCTCAACTGAATTAAATCCAGCTGGCATAACATCTGGAGTGGCAGAAAGCTTAATTGCAACCGCTTTTGGCTTGGTGATAGCAATTGTTGCTCTGTTTGTTTTTAATTTATGGCAAAGAGTGGCAAATCATACACTAGATAATCTAGAAATCATCGCCAATACTGCTCTGGCAGAAAAATAATACCAAGCCACAAAAGACTTGGTATAATATCATAATGTTTTTAATAAACACAAATAACAAGCTAGGCACATCGCAGGGGCAAATGGAAATGTTTCATCATCTTTTAATTTTTGCCATAAAATTCCGAAAAGCACTCCAAATAAACCACTGAGTAAAAAAAATAAAAAAATAAGCTTGCTTCCTAATAAAAAACCACAAACCGTAAAGAATTTTAAATCATCAATGCCAAGCCCATTTTGCCCTGCTGTATAATAAAAAAAAGCCCATATTGCCAAACCAAAAACTAAATAATAAAAAGCCGATAAACTGGCTTGTATTAGTGAAAAATCTAGATATTTATGCCAAAAAATCGTGAGAATTAATAATAAAATTGGCAATGAATTAGGGATAAAATAGTGTTCTAAATCAAAAATTACCATTAGAGCTAACAAAAAAAATACTGTTAGTAAAAAAAATAGCTTTATACTAAAAATAAAGTTTTGCTGATAAAAAGTAGCTAAAAAACAAGTTAAATAAAACAACTCAATTAAAGGGTAGCGAAGAGAAATAGGATTTTGACAAAAACTACATTTACCTTTTTGAATAAGCCATGAAAACACAGGAATCAAGTTTTTAATTTGTAATATTTTTAAACATTTGCTACATCGAGATCTATCAAATAAAATAGGCTGTTTGCTGATAGCTCGAAAAGTAAGTAAAGTTGCTAAACTACCAAAAATCAAAGCAATAACACCTAAAAATACAATATTTATAAGTGTTGGTAACGAGTTTAATTGTGATAAAAACATAAAAAAATTTATTAATAAATTACTGCTGGAAACCAACCGCCACTAATTCCTTCGTCTTTTTTACCAAAAAAATCTTGAAAAATATCTTCGTTGGCATTACCCCTAAATGCCTCAACTGTTTGCTCGGAGGCATTGCCGAATTTTAAGTTATCATCGTATGGTGAAGAAGGTTTTGAAAAGAAATCTGGCAGAATCATTTCATTTTCATCTGGTTGAATATATTTTATAAAAGAACCTCTCGGACCAGACTTGCCAGAAACTACCTGATGAAAACACCAACTTCTGCCCCTAGTATAGCCAAAGTTATATTCGGCATTGTCGATCATTTTTGGGTTGTAAGTGGCTTTATTTTTATATCGCATTCGATAAAATAAATTACCACGAGCATAGGTAAGAGTTGCACAACCATCAGCAAAACCTTTTTTAAAGCTAGGTGTACCATCTGGCACCTTGATGTTAGTGCCAGCATAAAATGGAGAAGAGCAAGAAGTAATTGTAAATATTAAAAATAAAAATAATTTTAGCATAGTTTTTAGTCAAATAAAATACCTTTGGCAAAAGTTTTGAAAGCTGGTTCTTTGGCACGATGGTAATGATAATACATGCAATAATTAAAAGCAAAATTCCAAGCATTGCGATATTCTTCGGAATTGGCGAATTTATAACCGTCTATTTGGTTTGGTCGATAAAGCACTTTATGAAATTCTCTGCCTCCAGCAGCAATGCCACTTTCACAACCATACTTCCAGCCCTCTTGCTGATCTTTGGTAGCATTAGCAAAACTTTTTGGCATTCTTTTGTCGGCAGCTCTTATAGCTAAAAATTTAGCATCATAACAACCAAAAAGCAAAAAAAATAATAAAAAATAGTAATTAATTTTTAACATAGTTTTTAACGAATCGAATGTCTATCGCCAATATAACGATTTGTTTGAAAAGTGGCGATATAAATTTGACAATTTGTATAACCAGTACTCCAAGAGCTTTGATAAATTGGATGATTTTGATAAATACCTGAGCCAAAATTTGGAGCACCTTTTTCTTTATAAAAAATAGAGGCATTATAAAATGAATTTTGTGATAATGAAGATCGGCAACCAGCATACCAGCCCGCTTTAAACTCTGGCGGCCCTTCTGGCACATAAATATTTAAGCCAGGAGGTTGAAAAAACCCCCAGTTACCTTCGTTGTGACAAGCGCATAATAATAATAAAAAACCAAAAGATAAATTTTTTAACATTTTATGGCACCTCCCAATCAACCATATTAGTGCAGTGGTCAGATCCATCAATCATACCCTGATTGTAATCGGGGTATTTTTTTGACATAGCAAAATCTATTTGAGCCCCAAAAAAAGCAGGAGCTCCTTTGTTGGTTGCCTTCATGGCATTAGAACAACCATCACGAAAGCCCTTACCATAAGGAGTGCTGGTAGAAGGAAAATATTGTGTACCGCTAATAAGCCTAGGCCTTATTCCCCAGTTCCAATCTTTGGGCATACTAGAAAAAGGCACACAAGAGCAACAAAACATTAAGATGAGTAAATAAAAATAAGACACGAAACTTTTTAACATTTATTATGATTTTTTAAAAATTTCTTGATTGCCAAACCATAAACCACTATTTTAGGATCGTTTTGATAATCGTTGCTTAAACCTATTAAAACAGCAAATTCTTTCGCATCTTGATGACCCTGTTTTTTAACATAGCTTGCTTTTTGACTAGTCATGGCTCTTTTTTTTGATGTTTTCATAGATTAGTAATTAAAGCTTCATGCGATTGTTTTATATGG
>CANEUR010000130.1 GCA_947441875.1 Rickettsiales bacterium
TCAGAAGTTTGGCTAAATTTACTTTGATGGCTAGAAATACGGTGATCGGTGATGTCTTTTTTATGACTTACCACAATATCTTTTGAAAAAATAATGGCTTTTAAAAAATTACTTTTTCCCGACGCATTGGCTCCATAAATTGCCGTGCCTTTTAAAATAGGAATGTGGCTAGGTTTGCTTCTTATGATATGATCTTTTAGTTTGGTAGATCTAGTATTGGCGGTGTTTAAAAATTCTGTTTCTTCTGTAAAAGATAAAAAATTTTCACAAGTAAAGCGAATAAGCATAGTAAAAAATTATTTGTTATCAAATTTACAATATACAGCATCTTTTTAAAATACTCTTTAAAAAAAACGAAATTGCCCTTTTTGGTTGCCAGCATAAATTGCTTGCAAGCCAAGCTCATGCTCAATGCGTAGTAACTCGTTATATTTAGCAGTGCGATCAGATCGGCACAATGAGCCAGTTTTAATTTGCCCGGCATTGGTGGCGACCGCTAAATGCGCTATTGTAGCATCTTCTGTTTCGCCAGAGCGATGAGAAATAATATTGTTGTAGTTATTTTGTTTTGCTAAATCAATAGTTTGTAGGGTTTCGGTGAGGGTGCCAATTTGGTTTGGTTTAATTAATACCGCATTTGCTAAATTTTGTTTGATTCCTTGAGCTAATATTTTAGGATTAGTTACAAATAAATCGTCGCCTACTAATTGCACTTTTTTACCAAGTTTAGAGGTAATATTTTGCCAACCAGAGATATCGTCTTCGGCCATAGGATCTTCGATAGAAAAAATAGGGTAAGAATCAACTAGCTTTTGATAATAATCAATAATTTCTAGGCTGGTTAATTTTTTATTTTCGCCAACTAAATTATAAATAGAATTTTCATAAAATTCGGAAGAGGCACAATCAAGAGCCAATAAAATATCGGAGCCAATTTTATAGCCCGCTTGTTGCACCGCTTCTGATATAAAATCGAGAGCTTGTATTGTCGAAGAAAAATTAGGAGCAAAGCCACCTTCATCGCCAACACTGGTGCTGTAGCCTTTTTTGTGTAGGTTGTTTTTTAAACAAAAAAACACTTCGGCTCCTGCGCAAATTGCATCAGACATTGAATTTGCACCAACTGGAGCAATCATGAATTCTTGAATATCGATGCTATTATTGGCATGTTTTCCGCCATTTATGATGTTCATTAACGGAACAGGTAAAACTCTAGCAGAATTGCCACCAAGATAAGAAAATAAAGAAAGTTTAGCATTATTTGCATAAACTTTTGCAACTGCCAAAGAAACTGCTAAAATAGCATTGGCACCAAGTTTAGATTTATTTTCTGTGCCATCGAGGTTTAATAAAATATTATCGAGTTCTTGTTGCGAACCGCTAAAGCCAGCTAATTTGTTAGCTATAACGGTGTTAACATTTTCAACTGCTTTTAAAACCGATTTACCAAAGTAAAATTGCAAATTATTATCGCGTAATTCATAGGCTTCTAGCTTGCCAGTAGATGCTCCAGAAGGCACTGAAGCCGTGGCAGAAACACCATTTGATAAACTTACTTTTGCCTCTAAAGTAGGGCAACCTCTAGAATCTAAAATTTGATAAGCAATAATTTTTGCTATGTTTAGCATAGTTTAAATATGTTTTTAAAATTTTTTCAAATAAAAAAGTGCATAATAAGATTTGTCTGCAAGATTTACTTTTCGAAGAGATAAAAATATTTTATTTTTATTGGCTAAAACGGAATTTCGTCGTCGTTATCTTCGAGAGCAACTTGGTTATGTTTGCCACCAGAAGATTGATTTACTTGATAATCGTTGCCAGAGTTTTGACGATCGTTTCGATCGAGAATTTGTAAAACAGAGCTGTAGTTTTGTAAGACAATTTCGGTGGTAGTTTTTTCGTTACCTTGGTTGTCAGTCCATTTGCGGCTTTGCAAGGCTCCTTCGATATAAATCTTATTGCCTTTTTTTACATAATTTTTAACAATACCAACTAACCCTTGAGAGAAAATAACAATTCTGTGCCACTCGGTTTTATCTTTTTTTTCGCCACTGTTTTTATCTTTCCAGCTTTCAGAAGTAGCTAGTGAAAAAGTAGCAATTTCTCTGCCATCTTGTGTGGTTCGAACTTCGGGATCTTGCCCAACATTGCCAACCAATATTACTTTATTTATAGACATAATTAAATTTTAATTTATTAAAAAATCCCCAAAATAAAATTGTAAAACAATAAAAATAAAAGCCAAGCAAGATTTTTATTTATTTTAAAATTTTGGAATTTTGCATCCCAAATTTGACCACTAAAGTTTTGCAACAGTCTCTATAATTGAGAGGCAGTTTTTACCGCTTCTGCTATGGCTTGTTTAAAAATATTTTGTAACTGGTTTTGATTTTTTAAAATCTCTAAAGCACTTGCTGTTGCCCCTTTTTTACTAGCCACCATTTGTTGCAAGAAAGCAGGAGATTGAGTATTTTTTTGCATCATCATAGCCGATCCTAAAAATAAATCAATAATCAATTGCGGTTGGTTTATTTGATATTCGCTAGCAATTTGGTTAAAAATTTCTTGTAATAAAAATAAATATGCTGGTCCACAACCAAAAATAGCGGTAGCAATATCAAAATCGGCTTCTTTTGACAAAGCAAAAAGTTGCTTATCAAAAATTTGCTGAAGTATTTTTAAATCTTGGTTTTCAATGTGTTGATTAGCAAAATAAGAAACGATTCCGCAATTTACCTCGATATTTAAATTTGGCATAATTCGGATAATTTTAGTATTTTTAGCAAAAATCTGTTCATAAAATTCTAGTTTTTTGCCTGCAAGCATTGTGATAATAACGGTTTTTGGTTGTAAAAATTTTTGCTTAGCAAATAAAGGTAGTATTTCTGTGGCTTGTTGTGGTTTAATTGCCAAAAAAACAATGTCAGCAATGTAATTGCTTGGCAGATCGGAGTAATTGGCAAAATAAGCAACTTGGTTAGGTAAATTATGAATAGTTGGCTTGATAATGCTAATTTGACTAGAATCTAAATTGTGTTGTAAAGTTTGCACAACCGCTCTTCCCATGTTGCCGCAGCCTAAAAATAAAATGTTAAAAGAATTATTGTTTAACATAAAAACTATAAAAATTTGGCAAAAAATAAAGAAATTTCCAATAAAAATAACATAATTATTGCTAAAATAAGTTGGCTAAAAATATCAGGTGGAGTAAGAATGGCAGAAATAATAAAAATTGCCACAATAAAATAGCGTCTTTTATTTTTTATACTGGCAATACTGATAATTTTAGTTTTAATTAGCAATAAAAGCACCACAGGGGTGAGAAAAGCCAAGCCAAAACCAATCAAAATATCTAGCACAAAATCAAGATAGTTGCTAATTTTTGCCTCTAAAACTAAGTTAATCTGGGCTATATTTGCTTGAAAAAAACTGGTTTCATAACTGGCAAA
>CANEUR010000131.1 GCA_947441875.1 Rickettsiales bacterium
AATTTCAAAAATAGGATGAGGCAAATCAACTCCTTCGGTTAAGTGAAGTTTTTTTGCCAGCGAGCCAGCAATGGTGTTGCGAATGATAACTTCTAGCGGAATGATGCTTACTTTTTTAATTAACTGCTCTTTGCTATTTAGTTTTTCTACAAAGTGAGTGGCGATATTATGTTTTGCCAACTCGCCCATAATGTGGGCAGATATGGTGTTGTTAAGCTCGCCTTTGCCAGCAATTTCGGCCTTTTTCACCCCGTTGAAAGCGGTGGCGGAATCTTTAAAATATTGTATTAATAGCTCAGGATTGTTGGTGGCATAAATTATTTTTGCCTTACCTTCGTAAATTTTATGTGTTTTTTGCATAATTTTGTTGTTAATTATTGCCATACAGCCATAGGTGGCAAAGACATTAAAATTGCCTCGGGGTTGCCGTTGGTTAATAAACCAAAACGGGTGCCACGATCGTAAATTAAGTTAAATTCGGCATAAAGCCCACGATAGCAGAGTTGTTGATGTTTTTGAGTTTCGTTGTAGGCAAGATGCATATTTCGTCGAACTATTTTTGGAAAAATATCTAAAAAAGCCAACCCTACATTTTTAGTAAAAGTGAAATCGTTTTCAAAATTATTAGTGTTTAGGTAGTCGTAAAAAATGCCCCCAACCCCGCGTGCCACATTGCGATGTTTGATAAAAAAATATTCGTCGCACCATTTTTTAAATTTATCGTAATAGTTAATATCGGTTTTGTTGCAAGCTTGTTGCATTGTTTGGTGAAAATCAAGAGTATCTTGCTCGTTAGGTAGGGCAGGGTTTAAATCGGCACCGCCTCCAAACCAGCTTTTTGTGGTGCAGATAAAACGAGTGTTTAGATGCACCGCAGTCACTAGTGGCGAAGACATATGGGCAACCAAAGAAATGCCAGAGGCCCAAAAAGTAGGATCAACTTCGGCACCAAGAATTTCGTGCTTGAATTTATCGCTAAACTTGCCAAAAACTTCTGAAAAATTAACCCCAACCTTTTCAAAAACTTTACCTTTCATAACCGACATTTCGCCATAACCACCATTTTGCTTTGTGGTTTCATCGAATCTTTGCCAAGGTTTTTTTTGAAATTTAGCATCATTATTGCCAGAAAACTCTTGCTCTATAAGCTCAAACTCGGCACATATTTTATTGCGTAGCTCTAAAAACCAAGTAGATGCTTGTTTTTGTTGTGATGTGAAACTCATAAAATTAAATTTAAAATTTCTAAAATATTAGAATATTGTAATTTAATTTCAACTAAAAATTATAAAATTATCCTCTATTAGAGGTTTTTTTCCAACAAGAAAATAATATACATAAAAAACTACTTATTGATTTTGATGGTGCTGCTTGTGTTGGTTGTTTTTTTTGTTGCTCTAAAACAACAGATTTATTCGCCATATCAAGCAATTCTTTCATTGTTGGAAATTGATTAAAAAAATCTTGTACTTCTTGTTTTTTTTGTTGTCAAGTGTTTTTTTATTTTTATTATAATTTATTAGAAAAAGTGTTGCATTTATTTAAATATGTTTTGATTTGTTACAATTTTGTTGTGCTGTAAAAATTGTTGTTTAAAATTTATAATTCCTTCTTTTGCTGTTTTCTTAATTTTATTTTGCAAAAATTATGGCTACTACTCAAAATTTGCTAAAATTTATTTCTTGGCTATCAATTGGTTTAATTGGTGCTTCTGCTTTTGCCTTTATTGCTTTGCATCGAGGCGAAACAATCTCTTCGCTTTGGTTTTTACTGGCTTGTTTTGGTTGCCAATTAATTGCCTATCGTTTTTATTCGGCTTTTATTGCCACAAAAATTTTGTGTTTAAACAATCAAAACCTCACGCCTGCTCATAAATTTACTGATGGAGCCAATTTTGTGCCAACCAATCGCTGGATAGTTTTTGGTCATCATTTTGCAGCCATCGCTGGCCCTGGTCCGTTAATTGGCCCAACTTTAGCGGCTCAGTTTGGTTATTTGCCAAGCACTATTTGGATTATTGCTGGCTCTATTTTAGCAGGAGCAGTGCAAGATATGATAATTTTATTTGTCTCGGTTCGAAGAAATGCTAAATCTTTAGGAAAAATGATAGAAGAAGAAATTAGCAAAACCGCAGGTATTGTGGCTTTGTTTGGCACTTTAGCAATTATTCTCATTCTTATCTCTGTGTTAGGGTTAATTGTGGTAAAAGCCTTGGCTCATAGTCCTTGGGGTGCTTTTACAGTGTTTGCAACTATTCCAATTGCAATGCTGGTGGGCTTATATCTTTACTATATTCGCCCAACTGGTGTTTTAGAAGCAAGTTTAGTAGGTTTTATCTTATTTTTACTGGCAGTTTATGGTGGTAAGATTGTTCATTATCACCTGGTTTTGGCTAATTTTTTTAATCAAGATGCTAAATTTTTAGCTTTTGCTGTTATAATTTATGGTTTTTTGGCAGCGGTTCTGCCTGTGTGGTTATTGCTTACCCCTCGAGATTATCTTTCTTCTTTTTTAAAAATTGGCACTATTGCTTTGCTTGCTGTAGCTTTATTTTTTTTTCAACCACAAGTACAAATGCCTGCTCTTACTAGTTTTATAAATGGTGATGGTCCAATTTTTAGTGGTAAAATATTTCCGTTTTTATTTATTACTGTAGGCTGTGGAGCAATTTCTGGTTTTCATAGCTTGGTTGCTTCTGGCACTACTCCAAAAATTATCAATCAAGAAAGCGATATAAGGTTGGTGGGCTATGGAAGTATGTTGCTTGAAGGCTGTGTGGCGATTATGGCTCTAATTGCCGCTTGTATTTTAGATCCTGCTATTTATTTTGCTATTAACACTCCGCTACCAATTTTAGGAGCCGATCCCCAAAACACTATAAATTCTTGGGGTTTTGCTTTACAACATCAGCAAATGCTTGATTTGGCAACTCAAATGGGTGAAAATAGCTTATACGGCAGAACTGGCGGTGCCCCATCTTTAGCGGTGGGGATGGCAACTATTTTTTCTTCGGCTTTTGGTAGTAAAATGCTTTCGATGTGGTATCATTTTGCTATTATGTTTGAAGCTATTTTTATTTTAACCACTCTTGATGCTGGCACTCGAGTTGCCAGATTTATGCTTGAAGATTTATTCAGACTAAAAGGTAAAAAAATATTAGAATCAAAATTTTCTGCTATTATTTCAAGTGCCTTGGTAGTGCTTGGTTGGTGTTATTTTTTATATGTAGGAGTGCTTGATCCTGCTGGGGGAGTTAATATTTTGTGGCCACTTTTTGGTATGTCAAATCAAATGTTAGCAGGTATTGCCTTGTGTTTGGCAACGGTTATTTTATATCAAAAAAAATCTAAAAACTATTGCTTAATAACACTTTTACCGCTTATTTTTGT
>CANEUR010000132.1 GCA_947441875.1 Rickettsiales bacterium
AATTTAAGTGCCCGCCCTTGACAAGAACGGTTTTGCAACCCAAATTGGTTTTGATTTCAGAGGCCGCCTCGCGCATATCGCTGATGTTTTTAATGTTTATACCACTTAATACTTTCGCCTCATCAATATTGGGAGTTACCATAAAACACTTGCTGATTAGTTTTAGTTTTAAGTCGTTGATGGCCGATTTATCAAACAAAAGATCGCCAGAGGTGGCGACCATTACAGGGTCAAGTATGATTGGAATTTTTTTAAATTTTTTTAGCAGGGCTTTATGAACACAATCAATAATTTCTTGGTTGCCAAGCATGCCAATTTTAATGACATCAAAATTGATATCGTCAAGTAAAACCTTAATTTGCTCCGATAAAAAAGCGGTGGGTGTGTAGTGAATGTTATAAACTTTTTGAGTATTTTGATTGGTAAGACAAGTGATGGCAGTTGAGCAGTAGGTTTGTAGGGCAGTGGCGGTTTTGATATCGGCCTGAATGCCCGCCCCGCCACAAGAATCAGAACCTGCGATAACTAAAATTTTTTTTTCGCTAGACATAGGTTATTTGTTGAAATTTAACACATCTCTCATCGAAAAAAAACCAGATTTTTTGTTGCTTGCCCAAATTGCTGCTCTAATTGCTCCAGAAGCAAAAATATCTCTTTTAGAAGCCTTGTGAGAAAGCTCTATTCTTTCGCCTTCGCCAGCAAAAATAACGGTGTGATCGCCCACCACATCGCCCCCTCGCAGGGTGGCAAAGCCTATTTCGCCTTTTTGCCTTGGTTTGTTGGTGTCGCAACGAACCATATTGGCAACTTCTTTTAAGGCAATGTCTCGACCGCAAGCAATTGCTTTGCCCAAAGCAAGAGCGGTGCCAGAAGGAGAATCAATTTTTTTGTTGTGATGCATTTCTAAAACTTCGGCATCAAAATCTTCTCTTAAAATTTTGGCGGTGAGCTCAACTAAATTAAGCAATAAATTAACTCCCAAAGACATATTTGCCGACCAAATAATTGGAGTAGATTGGGCATAAGTTGCTAATTGAGCTTTTTCTTCTTCATTAAAACCAGTGGTGCCACAAATAAAGATTTTGTGATGTTGAGAGCATATTTTTGCTAATTGCAAACTAAGTGCAGGAGCAGAAAAATCGATGATGGCATTGCAAGATTTGGCGAAATCATGTTGATTATCGGTGATGGTATAGCCAGATTTTTCGTAGCCCAAAAATAAACCAAGATCTTGATGGCAAAAACTATTGCCTTCTTTCACCAAACCAGAAGTTAATTCGGCAATATTGTGCTGATGCACCATTTTTGCGATGGTTAAGCCCATTTTGCCAGCGATGGCGGAAACACCTATTTTCATATGAATTTTATATTAAAGAGTGTTGATTTTGGAACTGTTGCATCACTAATTTGTTTTAATTTATAGTTGAAATTTATACCAAAAGGCAAATAAAGTAAAATAAATTAGTGCTGTAACGGTTCCATTTTAGCATTTAAATCGAGTAAAAATTGCTCTATGCCTGTGTTTTTGATGGTAGAATCAAATTCGGATCGTTGAGTTTCAAGCAAACTTATGCCTTCGGCGATAAAATCGACTATCGCCAATTTTTTGTTTTGCTCTTTTACTCGAAAATCTAAGTTTATGGGGTTTTGATTGTCTTTGGGATAAAATTGAGCTTTCACCAAGAAAAAACTGCTTTGTTTACTTACATTGTTTACCACAAATTTTTTGCCATTATAACCACTAAATTTTGGAGCATAAGTGTTGATCATAAATTGACGATATAAAGAAAAAAACTGCTCTTTTTGGTTGTCGGTGGCGATTTTATAGTGAGATCCTAAAACAAATTTAGCAATCCATTTGGCATCTATGTTGCGATCTATCAAATCGATAATTTGTTGTTTTTTTTGATTATCTTTGCTTTTTTTATCGCTAGCAATAGAAATAATTTTATTGCCAAAATCTTGAATAAAATTTTGCACTTCAATATTTTGAGCGAGTGCTTTGTTGCTAAAAAATAAAACGATAATAAATGATATTTTAAGAAATAATTTCATATTTTAGTTATTGATTTGGTTTTTTCTTCGTTGTAAATAAGCTGTTCTTACCAAGGCATAAGAATCAAAAGAATTTTTTCTAATTTCTGCGATGGTGTCAAGTAATTCTTCGCGATTGCTGATTAAATTTAGTGAATTTATAGTAATTCGCGGAGAACTTGCAAGAGAATTGGTGTTAAAAATATCGTAACCCAAAGGATTTGCCAATTTTTCTGTGGTTAACCCAACAAAATCAACACCTGTGCTTGGCCCCAACAAAGGCAAAACCAAATAAGGGGAAGATTTTAAACCATGATAAGCAAGAGTTTGCCCTAGATCTTCGGGCTCATAACTGATGTTTTTTTTCTTAGCAACATCAAATAAACCAAGGCAACCCAAAGTTGAATTGATAAAAAAGCTTGAAAAAGTTGCTAAAGCATTTTCTGTTTTACCTTGTGCTAAAGAGTTAAGGCCAGAAATTGGCGAATATAAGTTGCTAAAAAAATTATTTACCGAGTTTCGGGCTGGTTTTGGCACAGAAAAACGATAGGCTTGAGCTATTTTTTCGAAAAAATATATGTCGATTTTTTCATTAAAATTATAGATTTTGCGATTATATTTTTCGTAAGGATCGTAAATTTGGGGCTTGATAGATTCAAAAGATAATTCTGATAAATCTTCTTCTTTGTCAATGTCGGTGGCAAAAGAAAACTGTGTTAAGCCAAAAAAAGCCAAAAAAAAGATGAAAATTTTTTTTTGTAGATTACAACAATTTTTAGAAGATATTTTTTTTGCCATTTTATTATTTTGAAATAAAATCAAGAGATTTGCTAAGATAAAAGAGAATTGTTGAAATTTCTTTTGAAAAAGATCTGAAAAATGACAAAAAATTTCAAACATTCTTTAAATTTTTGATTTATTATTTTGAAGATAATGATCTATGTTGTTTTTTAGTTCAAAAACTTCTTTGTTTGGATTGTTATTTAACAGAAAAATTTTTTCAATAACACTTTGAGCTTTTTGATATTTTTGTTGTATAGTTAAAATATAGGCATAATAATATAAACCGCTTTCAAACTTTGGCCAAAATTTGGAGATAAGAAAAAATCTAAAGTGAGCCTCTTTGATGTTGCCGTTGTTTAAATGATGCAAACCTAACTCAAAATTTGTTTGGAGCAGGTTTTTTGATTTTTGATGCATTAAAGATAAATCGCTAATTGTGGTTTTAACCGATGCAGAAACTTCTTGAGAAATTTTTTGCATAGAATTAGATATTTTATCTTTAATACCAATGTTTTCTTGATTATATTCGTTAATAGTTTTTTCTGTTTTTTTATTAAAGAAAAACATAT
>CANEUR010000133.1 GCA_947441875.1 Rickettsiales bacterium
AACTATTTGTTGAAAATAATATTCGTTTTTAGCATCAATTTGTTTAGTAATTTCATTAAATTTATCGAGTATTTTTTTCTCATCAACAGAATTTTTAGTAAGAGCATCAAGATAGTTAGAGCGAATTAGTGTTGCTTTAAAATTGTTGGTTTTTTCTTCAATTTCAGGCATATTAATGATGTTAGAATTTTTAGTTTCTAGTAGAATTTTTTTATCTATATAAACATCGCGTATTAAAATTTCTAGCACCGAAGCAGGAAGATTGCTTAAATTAACACTTTCGTTGGCAGAAAGGAGGGTTTTGTATTTTTGCTCAACTTCTTTTTGATAAATATTTTCGCCGTTAATTTGAGCAACGATGTTATCGGTGTTTTTATTATTGGCTTTATTAAAAAAAGAATTCTGATTAAATTTTTGAAAGGCTATAAAAACAATAGCCAACACAATAGCAATAATTAAAAAACCTTTGTTGTTAGTTTTCTTTTTAGTGTAAAGTTGTCTCATAAAGATAAATTTGAAATTGTATAATTTGGTATAGCATTATATTTTTGACATATATTGATAATTTTGTCAAGTGGAATTTTGTGAGAAAACGAAACTTTTAATGCATGGGTTAAAATACCTCCTGTGACTAACAAACTAGATATTTGAAAGTTGTTGGCTCCTAAAATATCGGTTTCTAAGCCATCGCCTATGGCAATGATGCTTGATTTATGTGGTTTTTCTAGTAAATTATGTAAAATTTCGTAGATTTTTGTTAAAGGTTTGCCGTAATAAAACACTTTGCCGCCCAAGCTTTGATAGTGTTGAGCCATTACACCTGCACAAATTATTTTTTGCCCAGTTTGTTTGACAACCATTAAATCTGGGTTTGCACAAATCATGGGCAGATCTTGCTCTTTAGCTTTATTTAACAAAGGAATTTTTTCTTCTAAGATAGAATCATCGCTATCAAAACCAGTGTTTAAAATAAAATTAGCCAATGAAACATCGGTTTCTTGATAAGCCAAACCATCAAGCAAGTTGCGATCTTTTAATGGCCCTGCATAACAATATTTTTGCTGAAAATTAATAAAACCATTTTGTTGATTATGCTGTAAATCAAGATAAACCGCTTCGCCAGAGGTAAGAATAAAACTATAAAGATCTGGAGCAATTCCCATTTTAGCTAAAAAATCAACTACAATATGGCTTCTTCTTGGAGCATTAGAGAGTAAGCAAACGGTTTTTTTTGCTTGTTTTAAATATTGGAGAGTTGGTAACACTTGCGGATAAAGAGTTGTGCCATCGTGCAACACCCCCCAAATATCTATAATAAAATATTGATATTTATCGATAATTGCTGAGACGCCAGAAATTGGTAAAATATTTTCTAGTGAATTTTTCATTTTTTTATAAAACTCCAAGTGGTATTTTGTTGGTTATCAGTAATAATAATGCCTTTTGTTAAAAGATCATCTCTGATTTTATCGGCAAAAGCAAATTGTTTATTTTGTTTATACTCTCGTCTTAAAGCAATCATTTGTTCTATTTCGTTGGTATTTAGAGTAGTATTTTGCTGGTAATTTTTTGTTAAATAATTAATATCAAGCAAACCAAGAAAATGTAGATCGGATGCTAATTGCCATTTTTGACTAACATTTTTAACCAAACCATGTAAAAAAGCAAAAGCAGTAGAAGTGTTTAGATCGTTGCTTAAAGCTTGCAAAATTTGTGAAGATGGCGGTAAAAATGACAATGAAAAATCGCAATCAAAAATATGTTGATAAAATTTGTCGATAGATTTTTGAGCATCTTGCAGGGCTTTTTCGTTAAAATCAAAAGGTTTACGATAATGAGTAGCAAGCAACATATAACGAATAACCACTCCAGCGATATTTTTTTGTAATAGATCGAAAACAGTGATAAAATTTTTCAATGATTTGCTCATTTTTTCGCCATTTACAGTGAGAAAACCGTTATGAACCCAATATTTTGCATAAGTTGAGCCTTTATTGGCACAGCAACTTTGGGCTATTTCATTTTCATGATGCGGAAACTGTAAATCGGCACCACCGCCATGAAAATCGAAGTTATCGCCTAAATATTTACTACTCATCGCCGAGCATTCTATATGCCAGCCTGGCCTACCTTTACCCCACGGGCTATCAAAAACACTAGAAATATCATCGTTTTGGCTGGCTGGCTTCCATAATACAAAATCAAGTGGATTTTTTTTGTAATCTTCTATTTCAATGCGTGAACCTGCAATTAGTTGCGACATGTTGCGGTTAGAAAGCTGACCGTAAGGCAAATAAGAATCAACCGAAAACAAAATATGATTTTGGCTAATATAGGCATGGTTATTAGCTAAAATTTTTTGAATTAAGGCAATAATTTCGGCAATATGATCGGTTACTTTTGGCTCATGTTTAGGCTTTAAAACTTGCAAAGCATTAATATCGTGGTAAAACCATTCTAAAACTTTACTAGTAAGTTGTAAAATAGAAATATTTTGCTCTTTAGCAGAGTTGTTAATTTTATCATCAACATCGGTGATATTACGCACATAAACCACTTCTGCAAAGCATTGCAAAAACAAGCGATAAAATAAATCATAAACCACAATAGATCGTGCGTTGCCAAGGTGCGGACGATCATATACCGTAGGGCCGCAAACATAAAATTTAATAATGTTGGGTTTGTGAGTAATAAGAGGTTCGAGTTTATTGGTAAGAGTGTTAAAAACTTTTATATTGTGCATTTTATTGTTTATTTAAATAAAGATATTTTAACACTTTTGATTTTAAATAGTTGTAATCTTTGATGCCAGCATAACTAAAAACCTCTTGCCCATTTGTGTTAATAATTGCAGTGTAAGGCACTGCCCCACGAAAATCAACTTTAGTTTGTTTTAAAAAATCAATAAAATCAACTTTCGAAGTGAGTAAATAAGGTTTAAAATAAAGATCGGAATTGTTTTTATGATGATATTGCTGTAATTCTAAAGCGGAAAGTTGTTTATCAATAGCAACTGCTAAAACTTGTAAATTAGCATTTTGCATTTCTTGAGCCAAGGTATTTAAAATGGTAAAATTTTTAGCACAAATACCGCACCAAGTAGTGTAAAAATAAAGTAGAGTAGTTTTTTTTTGTTGATTTTCAAAAATCAAATTAGTAAGTTGTTTAACATCAATTTCTGTAGGTAAAACTTGATGATAAGAAATATTGTTTGAAGGAGGTATTTTTATGTTTTCGTTAGCAACTTTTTCGATATAAATATGCCACAAAAAATAGCCAACCAACCAACCAATAAAAATTGTGATTAACAGCATATTGATAAGTTTAGTTTTGTTAAGTTTTTTTATACTGCATTGCCAGTTCAACAT
>CANEUR010000134.1 GCA_947441875.1 Rickettsiales bacterium
AAAACCTTGATTTACTTACTTTGCAAAAACTACTAGGCGAAAATCAAGCTAGTTCTGGTGAAAATTTAGTGCAAAATTTTGTACTTGATTTTGCGTTTAAAAAATATCAACTCTGCCTTGAAAATATCTCAAAAATATACAATGAACATCGCGAATTTATTATGCTTACTAGGGTTTTAGCTGCTTATTTTAGCAAGCTTTATTTTGGCAAAATAGCTTGGCAAATTTATCAAAAACCACTATCTCAAATTGCTCTCGAAGAAAAAGTTTTTTACCCTATGCAAGAGCCTTTTTTTCAGCATTTACAACAACTAAACCTGCAATTTATCAATACTATGCTACAAAACCTTGAAGAACTTGAGTTAAACCTAAAAAAAAGCAAACTTGATCAATCTTTAGTTTTTGCTAGCTTTGTAAGAAACCTCATTAAATGATATTTATGAAAATTTTTTTAGCTTGCGATCATGCTGGCTATGATTTAAAACAACAAATTATTATTTTTTTACAACAGCAACATTTTGAAGTGATAGATCTAGGCTGCGATTCTGCCAATGATTCGGTTGATTACCCAGATTTTGCTCATAAATTAGCTACAAATCTTACTAATCCACTTTATTATGGCATTTTAATTTGCGGAAGTGGCATTGGCATTAGCATTTCCGCTAATCGCCATCGTCATATCAGGGCAGCGCTGTGTCATAATACAACACTTGCTAAACTTGCTAGAGCACATAACAATGCCAATGTTTTATGCTTAGGGGCTAGAGTGGTAAAAATCAAAACGGCACTTAATATTGTGAAAATTTTTCTTAAACAACCTTTTCAAGTAGGTAGACATGTTGCTAGAATCAACAAAATTAATCCAAAATAAATTAATTAGAAGCTTTGGTCGAATAAAAAGCCGAAAACTATCTAGCCAAAAAGAATTATTACTGCAAAATTTATTGCCTAATTATTTCTTAGAAAAATATCAACCAAATGATTTTTCGCAAAATGTTTTAGAAATTGGTTATGGTTTTGGCGATTTTTTATTTCAACAAGCCAGTAATAACCAAAATACAATGTTTTATGGTTGCGAACCGCACCTAAACGGTATTGTTAATTTATTAGGTAAGCTACAAAAACAAAAGCTTGATAATTTAAAAATCAATAATTTTGATGTTCGACTTTTTTTAGAAAGTTTTCCTGATGGTTTTTTTCAACAAATCTTTATTTTGTTTCCCGATCCGTGGCCAAAAGTAAAACACTACAAAAGAAGACTCATCAATAGTCACTTTTTAGACCAAATTTTAGCAAAAAAAATGGCAAAATCAGGCAAAATAATTATTGCTACCGACCACCCCGATTATGCTACTTGGATTTTATCACAACCAACCAAACATTTTATTTGGCAAGCAAACAATAGCTCTAGCTGGTTAAAATTTCCACCTTATTGGTATCCTACCAAATATCAATTAAAAGCTCAAAGCGAAGGTCGAGAATCTATTTATTTAGAGTTTACTTTTAGACTGTTGCATCGCTAATTATTTTTTACTATGTTTTTATGTAGAAATTTTGCCTATTTTTAGCTTAATATTGAACATATTAAGCTAAAAATAGGCAAAATTTATATCAAAAATGGCAAATAAAGTAAAATATAATTAATCAGATTGTCTTTGTAAATCACGTAGTTGATCTCGTTTTTTGATGGTTTCACGTTTATCAAAAAGTTTTTTGCCTTTTCCGATGCCGATAATAATTTTGGCAAAATTTTTTTTGTTAAAATAAATTTTTATTGGCACCACCGAAAAACCTTGCTGTATTTTGCCAATAATTTTATTGATTTGTTTTTTATGAAGCAAGAGTTTTCTAGGTCTTTTAGCTGGATGATTAAAATTACTGGCAAATTTATAATCGTTAATATGGCTATTAATTAAAAATAATTCACCTTTTGTTTCGGTCACATAACTTTCGTTAATGCTTGCTTGCCCTAATCTGATTGATTTTACTTCTGAAGAAAGCAAAACTAAACCAGCTTCTATTTCTTCGCTAATTTGATAATTAAAATGTGCTTTACGATTGATAATTTGCATCATAAATTATAATAATTGCAAAATTTTAGGGGCTAAATCGGTTTTTTCCCAAGAAAAACTACCATTATCTTCGGGTTGTCTGCCAAAATGCCCATAAGCTGCGGTTTTTTGATATATTGGTTTGTTTAATTCTAAATAAGTGCGAATACCTTTAGGGCTAAGATCGATAAGATTATGTAAAATCTCAACTAATTTTTCGTCATTTAAACTGCTATTATGGGTATTAACATAAAGCGATAAAGGTTTTGACATGCCAATAGCATAAGAAATTTGAATAGTGCATTTTTCGGCTAATTTGGTGCTTACAATATTTTTCGCTAAATATCGAGCCATATAAGCTGCTGATCTATCAACTTTAGTGGGATCTTTGCCAGAAAAAGCTCCTCCGCCATGAGGTGCTGAGCCACCATAAGTATCAACAATAATTTTTCGACCAGTAAGGCCAGCATCGCCATCTGGACCGCCAATAACAAACTGCCCTGTGGGATTAACTAAAAATTGAGTGCTTTTTGTAACCCAATCATGTGGCAAAGATTTAATAATGTAGGGTTTAATAATATCAAGAATTTGTTTAGTTGTAAAACCTTGCGGGTGCTGAATAGAAACCAAAATTATTTTTGCCTCTACCGGCTTATGATTAAGATATTGTAAGGTTACTTGACTTTTAGCATCTGGACCAAAATTAGGAATCTCATTATTTTTTACTGCTTGCATAATGTTTTGTAAAATGCGATGAGCATAATAAATTGGGGCAGGCATTAATTGATTGGTTTCATTGCATGCATAACCAAACATAATACCTTGATCGCCAGCACCTTCTTCTTTTTTTGCAGTAGCATCAACACCTAAAGCGATATCGGTAGATTGTGAATGTAGTAAATTAGTAATTTTTAAAGTTTCATAATCAAAACCGCTTTGTTTATAGCCAATTTCTTGAACTGTATGACGAATAATATTTTCAAAATCTTGATTACTAATTGTAGGAGCTCTAATTTCACCGCCAACAATGACTTGATTAGTGGTAGCAAAAGTTTCGATAGCTAAACGAGATTGATTATTAAGTTTTAAATAAGCATCAACTAAGGCATCAGAAATTTGATCGCATATTTTATCTGGATGACCAGCAGAAACAGATTCGGAAGTAAAGAGAAAGTTGTTTAACATAAGTTTTTTTTGATAGATAAAGAGACTTTTGCACCACTAATTATATTTACTTTATTTGCCATTTTTGGTATAAATTT
>CANEUR010000135.1 GCA_947441875.1 Rickettsiales bacterium
CCTAATAATTGCCCTAATAATTGCCCTAATAATTGTATTAAAAGATACAATTATAATAGCTACAAAGCTATACAAATTATAGCTTTGTAGCTATTATAGTGCAACAATTATTTCACTATTTTTTAAAAAGGGATTCAACAGTGCCATTTTGGTCGAGCTAGCACAGAACTAAAAAAACATATTTATGATTATGCTATTACCGATTCTAATGTTGAGAAAGAATTTGCCAAAGATTTAGATATAAGTTTGGATGTGGTGGTTTATGCAAAACTACCGCGTAATTTTTTTATTCCAACTCCAATTGGTAATTATAACCCCGATTGGGCAATCTCTTTTAAAGAAGGTGCAATGAAATATATTTATTTTGTAGCAGAAACCAAAGGAAGTACATCGAGTATGTCTTTTAGTTCTTTGGAGCAAAACAAAATTGCCTGTGCAAAAAAATTTTTGCACAAATAAACAAAGACAAAGTTAAATATGAGGTTGTAAAAAATTATTCATCATTAATGGCGATTGTAAAATAAAAAACTTTTAATGAAGTATGATGTTTTAAGAGACTACTGCATCTTAAATTGCATTTTACTTTATTTGCCATTTTTTGGATAAATTTTAGTTGCGCTAAACATAAAACAAAAGTCTCGTAGTTTATTATAAAATGCTATAAATATAGTTTTTTATGATAAAAATGAAATTGGTATTACTGAACTTCGGTAACTAGTAAAACTTGGCTAAAACCGGCTAGGCTCAGCATTTTTATTAGGTTCATCACCTCACCATATTCGATGAATTTATCTGCTCTTATTAAAATTTTTTCGGATAAATTATTGTTAGTGAGTTTTTTTAATTTATTAGCTAAATTATTTTTTGAAACTTCTTCTTCTTGCACAAACAAAGTGCCGTTTTTTTGCATTGAAACTATAATATCTTTTGATTCAACATTTTCTGCTTTTTCAATGCCATCTGGTAAATTTAGCGGAACCGAACTAGTAAGCATAGGAGCCGCCACCATAAAAATAATTAGCAAAACCAACAAAACATCAACAAAAGGAGTGATGTTTATTTCAGAAATTGGTGCTTTTTTTTTGTGATTTTTAGAATTATTTTGTAAAGAAAAAGCCATTGTTAAGTTGAGTTTTCTTCTGATTTAATAATAAACAAACTATTCGGATTTTCATTAAATTTAATATTATTTAAATAAACCGTAATTTTCTGCTCTAACTCGTTTTTAACTTGCATTTTTATAAATTGCCAAGGATTTTTACTAAATATTAAGGTAAATTCACCAGCATCTGGGCGATTTTTTTTGATTACCGAAACCTCAATTTCATTAGAAGAGCTGTTAATATTGGTAATTTTTATATCGGTTGCATTAAATGAAATTTTAGGCCTAGTTAAAAAAGAGGCAGGTGTTACATTAGTGCTAATACTAGATATTTCATCTAGCTCAATATCTTGGTAATGCAAAACTGGCCCATTAACCACCACCAATATTTTTGGTTTATCTAAGTATTCGATTCGCATTTTACCTGCTTTTTTGCCATTACGTGATAAATAAAATTTACCTTCGGTTTTTTGATTATCAAGCTCTTGCACAAAATCAGCGCTAAGATGCGTAATATTATTAAGATAGTTTTCTATTTGCAATAAATCGGCTTTATATGAAGATAAATCTAGTTTTTCATTTTCTTTAGAATTAGCATAAGATTTACTTGTGATAAAATTAACAACACTAATAACAAAAAATAAGCAAATAACTAAAAAGTTCTTAAACATTTTTATCGTAATAGACATGTTCATTTAGTCCGCCTTCAGTTTTATCAACAATTAATGTTATAGCACTATCGCCTGTAATATTAACAGTAGTTCTAACCATATCTAAAATACGATCTATACCTAAAATAACCGCAATACCTTCAGATGGAATACCCACAGAATCCAAAACCATACTCATAAAAATAATTGAACCACTCGGAATGCCAGCCGCACCAATAGAACCTAGGGTACAAGTTAAAATAAGCATTAAGTAATGCTCAAAGTGTAACTGAATACCATAAGCTTGGGCAAAAAATAAAGCACAAATACCAAGATAAATAGCGGCACCATCCATATTAATACAAACTCCGAGAGGCATTAGAAAGTTGGAATTGGTTTTAGAGACGCCCATTCTTTCTTGTAGTTGATTCATGGCGGTAGGTAGGGTTGCTTTGCTTGCACTAGTTGAAAAGGCTAAACCTTGAGTAAAAAGAATTTTTTTATAAAAAGGAAATGGCGACATTTTACCAAAAACTGCAATTAAAACACCAAAAATAATGTATTGCACCAAGCAAGCTAAGAGCATTGTAATTACTAACTTACCAAGAGATTCCAACACTTCAAGACCTTGATCGGCAACAGAATAAGACATATAGCCAAACACACCTAAAGGAGCTAACTTAATGATAATTTCGATACTACGAAAAAAAACTTGAGAAAAAGCATAAATTAATTCTTTTATTGGTTTTCCTTTATCGCCAATCATATTAATGACGAGGCCAATAAAAATAACAAAAACAATAATTTGCAAATATTTGTCTTCAACAATAGATTTAAAAGGGTTAGTTGGAATTAAATCTAAGATAAAATCTTGGGCAGTTTTTTTATTTTGAGTGATTGTAGAAACTTTTTGAAAATCGGCCGAATTTTTTGATTGCGACTCAGCGACCATTTGAGAAAGGTTGATTCCTTTACCAGGCTCCATTAATTTACCTGCTACAATACCAATAACCACAGCAAACATTGCCGTTAAAATATAAGCACTAAAACCTTTTACAGCAACTCTAGTAAAATTACCTTCGCCATTAATAGAGGTTATGCCAGAGAGTAAGGCAAAAATAATTAATGGAATTATTACCATTTTGATTAAATTCATAAAAATTGTGCCTAAAATTTTAAATGATTTAACCATTTCAATATCAAGATAGTGTTTATTACCTAAATAACCAAACAAAACACCAGCAATTAAACCAATAAAAACTTGTTGCCACAATTTCATAAAATTAAAATATTGAATTATTAAAATAAAAATACCCAAAATAAGCAACTAGAATAAACTAAAATAATTTAAGATGCAAGAACTTTTTATTATGGAATTATTGCATCCTAAAATATTCATCTGATTTTAAATTTACAAAACATTAAAATCTGCTGTTGTAAATAACAAAATATTATCCATAATTTAATTTTAATCTAAATATTATTTTAACTTATATGTTGTGCAAGAAATAAATAAAAAACATGTCATTTTCAGAGATTCGCAA
>CANEUR010000136.1 GCA_947441875.1 Rickettsiales bacterium
GCAGGAAAAGACCTGTTTGGCTTAAATATACTATTGTTTTTTGCATACTATGGCAAGGTTGGTACTTACTGGCACATCTTCCCTAAATACTCACAAGGTGAAAAAGCTGTTTGGCAAGAAAGCACTAGTGATGGCAGAAAATATATTGATTACATACCAAAAGACTTAATATATAAAATAAATCAAAAAGAATTAAGAATAACTTTAAAAAATGGTAGCATATATCAAATAGTTGGCTCTGACAATACCGATAGTTTGAGGGGGGCAGGAATTAAAGGGGCAGTATTTAGTGAATACGCAGACCAAGATCCTAGATCGTGGGAAATTATTAAACCGATGATTGAAGCAAATGATGGCTTTGCTTTATTTAACTTTACCCCAAAAGGACAAAATCATAGTTATCATTTATACAATATGGCAACAAAACTTCCTGAGACTTGGTATACGGAAATTAAGACAATAGAAGACACAAGAGCTTTAAGTGTTGAAAAAATAGAAGAAATTAAAAAAGAAATAGCTTTAGAAGGTAAAACATTAGATTTTTTTAAACAAGAATATTATTGTAGTTTTACAAATCCTATTGAAGGTGCATATTATGGCGATTGTATGAGAGAATTAATATTGAAAAAACAAATTGGCAATCATGTTCAATATGATAATTTGCTACCAGTTTATACTTTTTGGGACTTGGGTGTGGCGGATGCTATGGCAATTTGGTTTGCACAATTTGTTGGTAATGAAATTAGACTAATTGATTATTTAGAAAGCACTGGTAAAGGTTTAGATTATTTTATTAGGGAAGTTAAAAACAAAGTTTATGTCTATGAAGATCATTATGCTCCTCACGATATTGTGGTAAGAGAGTTATCCGATGGAAAATCAAGATTTGAAAAAGCAGAGTTATTAGGAATTAGATTTCAATTAACCCCAAAAATACCTAGAGAAGATGGAATTGATGAGGTTAGAAAAATTTTACCAAAATGTTATTTTAATGAAAGCAATACAATAACTGGCATAAATTGTTTAACAAATTATAAAAAAGAATTTGACAATAAAAACAATGTATTTAAAATAACTCCAAAGCACGATTGGTCTTCAAACGGAGCAGATGCTTTTAGATATTTAGCTATATGTTATACTAAAAAATTAGCAAATAAACAAATGGCTAATCAAAGTGTAAAAGCTATTGACAGAAAATATATTTATTAAATTATGGCAATAAGTAGACAAGGAAAATCTCAAAATAAGGCACTAGTAAAAAAATTTCAACCTGTATTAGAAGTAGCGCGGCAAGAGAAAGAATATTTAAAGAAAGTAACTGAAAGCGGAGTTGATTACAGAAATACATATTCAGGAATTACATATATAAAGAATAGAGTTATTCGTACAAATTTTCCAGAAAGACTTAAAATTGCAGCTGAAGCTTTTGCAGCAGACCAAGCAAACAAAGCTATTAAAGTAGAAAAAGATAGAAAACAAACTTTATTTGGCGGAGAAATAGAACAACAATTAAGAGAAAAAAAAGAATTATTGGGAGAGGCAGAAGATCCTGAAGAAATAGCAAGAAGAGAATTTTTAAGAAGAAGATTATTAGGTATATAATGGAACAAGATAAAAATTTAATTGATGAGTTAAAAACATTAAGCGAACAATTAGATAGTGAAAAAACTTATTATAGAGGCTATTGGGAAGATACAGCAAAGTATTTTTTACCTGATAAAGCTGGAGTATTTTTTAACACAGATAATTATGTTAGAAATGAAATTTTTGAGTTATACGATTCTCACTGCATATCTTGTTTAGATAATTTTGCAAATATATTAAATGGCACTTTAACAAATAAAGCCTCTGTTTGGTTTAGGCTTGTTGCAGAAGACGAAGAATTGGCAAGTAATGATAATGTAATAAATTATTTACAAGATACTACAAAAAAAATATGGAATGAAATTTACAACCCTAATTCTAATTTTGAAATTGCCCATTTTGAAAATTTAAGATTTTTTGCTTGTTTTGGTAATATTGCAATAAAAATAGAAGAGGGCAAAAATTCTATTTTAAATTTTGAACCTCTGCATATTAAAAATTATGTAATTGCTGAAAACGAAGAAGGCAAAATAGATACTTGTGTTATTACCCAATCAATGACGGCAAAACAAATTATTAGTAAATTTGGAGAAGATAATGTTCATGACAATATTAAAAAAGAGTTTAATATAAATAAATTTAAAAAATTAGAAGTAAAATATTTTATTTTTCCTCAAAAAAATAGAGATCCAAGTAAAATAGATAGAGAAAATATGGCATATGTTGGTTATTGGCTTGATGCAAATAACGACTATATAATGAAACAAGATTTTTTTGAAAGTTACCCTATTGCATTTGGTAGAGGCACAAAAAATGTTGGTGAAACTTGGGGCACATCAAGGGCATTATTAGCTTTGCCTGATGCTAAAACATTAAATAAAATGGTTCATGACCATATGTTAGCAAGTGAAAAATCTTTAACTCCTCCTTTTATTCAATTTGTAGATTTTAAAAATCAAATAGATTTGTCTCCGGGTTCTTTAAACAGAATTGATAGCAACACTTATACTGGAGAGGCACTTAAACCTTTGTTAAGCAATGTAGATTATAGACCAGTTCTTGAATTAATTTTAGATAAGAAAGAAAGTATTAAAAAAATCTTTTTTCTTGATAAATTGACTGTTTTAGACGATCCAAGAGCTACCGCTACACAAATTTTAGAATTAAGAGCGGAAAGTTTTAGAATTATGGGCAGTTTAGCTATATCTTTGCAAGAATATTTAGAAAATATTTTAAATAGAGTTTTTCAAATACTTTGGAAAAGATCATATTCTAATATTAATTTTGAATTAACCGAAGATGCAATTTTTAATGAAATTCCAATAGAATTTAATCAGGAATTACCGAAAATTAGAGTTGAATATATTAACCCAATTACTCAATCTCAAAAAAATAACGAAAACAATGCTATTGATGCGTTTATTTTAAATGTAATGAATTTAGCACAAGTGAGCTCTGAAATTATTGATAAAATTAATTTTGATAAATTAATTGATATAAAAATTAACTTATTGCAAATTGATAATAGAATTTTAAGAAAAGATGAAGATGTAGAAGAAATTAGAGATGCAAAAAAGCAAAATGCACAACGGCAAATTGAAGCCGAAAGAAACAATATTGATGCAGACACTTTAAACAAATTAAATAAATAATATATGGATTTGA
>CANEUR010000137.1 GCA_947441875.1 Rickettsiales bacterium
ATCGTCCATTACATCAACCAAAATAATTATTTTAAAATGACACACCGTTACCGTTTCTTTCAGCAAAATTTTTTGCATTTTACCCTAGATCAAATCATTAATATCACTAAATGTTCTTGCAGTGTAATGCTTGATTTACAAACTGTTATAACTAATTTAAACACCTTAACAAAATCTTCTCCCACCGAACTTACTTTTTTATCTTCCGAAAAATATCTCAATCAAGCAAGCTTAACCCAAGCAGGCTTTTGCTTGGTTTCACCAAAATATGTTTCAAAATTACCAGCCCACACCGTTGCTTTAGTGCATAACAATCCTTATTATGCCTACTCTTTATTGGTTGATGCTCTTTATAAAATCATTCCAACAAGCCCAGATTCTCAAAATATTCATCACACTGCCAAAATTGGTTGCAACACTATAATTTCGCCCACTGCCTACCTTGGTAAAAATGTTGAAATTGGCGAAAATTGCTTCATTGGCCCAAATGCTAGTATTTTAGACGGAGTGATTATTGGCAATAACACTATTATTAATGCTAATGCCACCGTTAGTTTTGCAGTTATTGGCAATAATTGCCAAATTTACAGCGGAGCAAAAATTGGGCAAGATGGCTTTGGCTTCACTCATCATGACGGCATCAACCATAAAATTATGCAAATTGGCATTGTTGAAATACACAACAACGTTGAAATTGGAGCCAACACCTGCATCGATCGCGGAGCTATCGAAAACACTATTATTTACAATGACGTTAAAATAGATAACCTTTGTCAAATAGCCCATAATGTTATTATAAACCAAGGAACAGTGATGGCAGGTTGCGCAGCAATTGCAGGTAGCACAACCATCGGCAAGTTTGTGCAAATTGGTGGCGGAGCAAATATTGCAGGTCATCTAAAGGTTGGCGATTTTGCTAAAATTGCCGGCATGACAGGAGTAATGCGCGATATTGAAACAGGGGCAATAGTAGCTGGTATTCCAAGCCTACCTATCAAAAAATGGCACCGTATCAACACTATTTTGCAAAAAATGCTTGATAAATAATACATTATTATGCAACAATTTTTACATCAATGGCAAAAATTTACTCAACAAAAATTAAGTTATTATAGCCTGATTATTTTGTTAATAATTTTTGCCATTTCTATGTTATCTGGCTTAATTGCCAATAACAAGCCTTTACTGATAAAATTTAACAATAAATTTTATTTTCCTCTATGGCAAGAAATACCAGAAACCACCTTTGGAGGAAGTTTTTACACCACCGCCAATTACCTTGATCCCAGCACTGTCAATCTCATAAAAAAGCACGGCTGGCTGATTATGCCACCAATACCTTATTCTTTTGACACTCTAAGTTTAAGCAACCCAAAATCGGCACCTGCTAAACCTAGTATATATAATTTTTTAGGCACCGACGATTGGGGGCGAGATGTGTTTGCTAGGTTACTTTATGGCATTAAAATTTCTCTTGGTTTTGCCCTTTTATTAAGCTTTTTTTCACTAGTAATCGCCATAGTTTTAGGGGCAATACAAGGCTATTTTGCTGGCTGGGTTGATTTATTACTACAGAGATTTAGCGAAATTTGGTCTAGCTTGCCTGTAATGTTTTTATTAATTTTATTTTCTGCAATTATTACTCCAAGTTTTTTTAGCCTACTTTTTATTTTATTGGCTTTTAGCTGGTTAAGTGTAGTTGGTTTTATTCGGCTAGAATTTTTAAAACTCAAACAACAAAACTTTGTTAAATCTAGCATTGCACTTGGAGCAAGCCCTTATCGAATTATTTTTTATCATATTTTGCCAAATGCCTTGCCAATTATTTTAGCTAACCTACCATTTTTAATTGCCTCTTCACTTACTACCCTCACCGCCCTTGATTTTATGGGTTTTGGCTTGCCTGTTGGCACCCCTTCTTTAGGTGAACTTTTAGCACAAGGTAAAAATAATCTAAAAGCTTATTGGCTTGGCATTACTGGTTTTGTTACCACCACTATTATTTTAGTTTTGCTAGTTTTTATTGGCGAAGGTCTTAACAAAATCAATAATCCTTATGAATAATACCATCACTTTAGGCTTGGCACAACTAAACACCCAAGTAGGCAATATTAAACATAACAGCAATTTACTTGCTTGGCACTGCCAAAATTTTAAAACCGATTTAGTTTTGTTTCCAGAAATGGCTATTTCTGGCTATCCGTGTTACGATTTATGGCAAAAAAACTATTTTATTACACAATGTAGCCAAGAAATCAAGCAAATATCAGCTCACTTACCAAATAACAGTCTTGCCCTACTTGGTTGCCCTTTTTGGCAAAACAACAAACTTTATAATTCAGTTGCCTTGGCTAATAACCAGCAGATTTTACAAGTTTTTGCCAAAAAAAGTTTGCCAAATCACGGAGTTTTCCAAGAAAAAAGATACTTCCAGCCAAGCAATACCTTAAACTATTTTAGCCATCAAAACTTTGATTTTGCCCTACTAATTTGCGAAGATTTTTGGGACAAAAAAAATTGGCTATTACTTGCCGAAAATCAATTTGATGCTGTTTTAGTGCTAAATTCTTCGCCCTACTCACAATCAAAACCTCAAAATCGCCAGAAATTAGCTATACAATTAGCTAAAACCCTACAAAAACCAATAATTTATCTAAACCAAGTCGGCGGACAAGATGGCTTGGTGTTTGATGGCAATTCTTTTGTGCTTGATAAATGCGGTAATGTAATATTGCAAATGGTAAATTTTATCACCGATTTTGCCACCGTAAGCCTTGATAAAACAGGCAAAATAACAGTTTTAAACCAGCAAGATCTCCCCTACACTGCCAGCAATATCGCCCAACAATACACCGCTTCAGTTTTAGGTTTGCACGATTATTTAGCAAAAAACTCATTTCAAAAAGTTATCATCGGAATGTCTGGCGGAATTGATTCTGCTCTCGTTGCTACTATTGCCGTTGATGCTTTAGGGCCAGATTATGTGAGTTTATATGCACTACCTACCCAATTTAACTCACAGCAATCGTATCTTGATGCCAAAATGTGTGCAGAAAACTTAAAAATTAATTTAGAAACTATCAACATCGAGCCAATTTTTACACAATTTTTAAACAGCCTGCAAAATCAAAATATTTCAGCTCTTGCCACCGAAAATCTACAAGCCAGAATTCGAGGCAATGTGTTAATGGCAATTGCTAATTCTAGCGGAGCTTTATTACTTTCTACTGGCAATAAATCCGAGCTGG
>CANEUR010000138.1 GCA_947441875.1 Rickettsiales bacterium
ACAACTAAAATAATTTATGTTGCTTTGCGTTAGCACAACTAAAATAATATTCAGCTAAAAATAACTGAAATTTATACCAAAAATGGCAAATAAAAGTAAAATATAATTTTGTGATGCAACAGCTCAATTATGCTATTTTAATTGTTAATTACATAAAGCGAAATTTTGCATAATAACAATCACACCTCATAATGTAAAAAATTTAAATAGCATTTGACGATAACTTTAAACAGATATTTGCAAATGTCAATATATTTTTTTCTTTTTAAAAAAGATTTTTCAGTAAACTACTGCATCACAAATTATATTTTACTTGATAATTTGTTGTTTTAAAATAAAATCATGATTATGAAACTCTTTTTTTATCATAATAGGGCTATTGCATCACAAAATTATATTTTACTTTTATTTGCCATTTTTGGTATAAATTTTACCTATTTTTAGCCTAATCAATGTTAAATATGAAGTTAAAAGATGCAACATTCTTATAATAAGTTTCGTAATTATCAATCAGGTTAAGAATCTTCTTATCTTTTTTTAAATATTTAACAATGTCAAATATATTTCTTTCTCTTAAAGAAAAATTTCAAAATATTATCAATAATCTTATTGCCACACAAAACTCAACAAAAAATGTTGCAATTACTCATCTAGAATTTATATTAGAACCTACTAAACAAGCAATTAATGGCGATATAGCCTGCAATATATGTTTAGTTTACAACAAACATTTTGGGCTTTCGCCACAAGATTTAGCTAAAAAAATAATACCGCATCTTTCACATCCTTATATTACTAAACTCGAAATAGCTCAAGCTGGTTTTATTAATATTTTTCTGCATCCACAAGTTTATTACGATAACTTACTTGATCTACTTATCAAACCACTCGCCTATCCTAATTTAGGCAATAATTTATTGGTAAATCTAGAGTATGCTTCACCAAACCCTACTGGACCTATGCATATTGGGCACACTAGAGGTGCTATTTATGGCGATGTTTTAGCAAAACTCTTGCAAAAAGTTGGTTATCAGGTACTAAAAGAATATTATATCAACGATGCTGGCAAACAAATTGATACCTTGCTAGAATCGGCCTATATTCGCTATTTGCAAGCTTGCAAGCAAGATGTTGAGCTTGCTTGCAATCATTATCCTGGCGAATATTTAGTTGATATTGGACAAAAAATTTATCAACAATTTGGTGATAGTTTAATAAACTTACCATCGCAACAATATTTTATCAAAATTCGCTCTTTAGTTTTGCAAGAAATGCTTAACATTATTAAAGCCGATTTACTTGCTTTAAAAATCGAGCATAACAATTATTTTTCCGAACAAGAAGAGCTTCACAACACCAACAAAATTTCGCAAGTTATAGCAGATTTAACTCAGCAAGGCTATATTTACGAAGGTATTTTAGAAGCCCCCAAAACACAAAAAGGTGTTGGCTCTTTATCGCCAGAAGATTTTTCTTTACAAAATCAAACTTTATTTCGCTCTACCATGTTTGGCGACGACCAAGATAGAGTTGTAAAAAAAGCCGATGGTTCTTTTACTTATTTTGCTGCTGATTTAGCTTATTTACATAGCAAGTTTACTCGTGGAGCTAAATTATTTATTATGCCACTAGGCTACGATCATTTAGGTTATGTTAAAAGACTTACCGCCGCCACTAGCATTATTACCAAACAACAAGCAAAAATTAAAATTATCTTATGTCAAATGGTGAAATTTATGAAAAATGGCGAATCTTTAAAAATGTCAAAAAGAGCTGGCAATTTTATTACTGCCAAGCAAGTAGTTGATGAAATCGGTTCTGATGCTCTACGTTTTTTAATGCTTACCCGTAAAAACGATGCCCATTTTGATTTTGATTTAAACAAAGCCATTGAACAATCAAAAGATAATCCTATTTTTTATGTGCAGTACGCCCATACTCGTTGCTGTTCGGTGCTAAAAAACCTTGCCAAAGAAATGCCTCAATTAAATTTAGCCCATCATCAACAAATTGATTTTTCGTTGTTGCAAAATGAAGCTGAACTTGCTTTACTAAAAAAAATTATCAATTTTACACGCATTATTCAATCAGCGGTACTTAATTTTGAACCACATAAAATAGCTTTTTATTTACAAGAATTATCAGCAGAATTTCATGCTTGGTGGCAATTAGGAGTTATTGATTCTGGCTGTAAATTTATTATCAAAGATAATCCAAATTTAACCTTAGCTAGAGTTTCTTTAGTTATTGGCATACAAAAAATTATTGCCGAAGGTCTAGATATTTTCAGCATCACTCCTCTAACAGAAATGTATTAAAATTATATGGAAGATTTTGGCTATAAAAAACAAAAAAAGTCTTTAAATACCACTAATTTAAAAAAGAAATTCTTTTTATTCGCTTTGGTGATTTCATTTGGATTGTTTTTTTGGATTGTATTAAAGGCTTATTATTTCATTAGCAATAATAACCCAAACGAAATACCTATAATTAAAGCCACATCAGCTATAATTAAAGTGCAAAAGCCCATAATACCAGAAGAATCTAACAATAACAACTCAATTTACGAAGATATTTTACAAAAAAAAGCTGAAAATATCGGCAATTATCAAGCTGTTAAAACCATCGACACCGCCAAACAGCCCTCTCAAATAAACAACAATAATCAAAAATCACCAAAAAACATCAACATAACCTCTGATACAATTCTCAAAACAGATTCAGAAAAATCAACAAAAAATGTTTCGCAACCAATCACATCCAACAACAATTCTACAGAAAAAACTTTCAATAAAACATTAAAAAATGAAACAAATAACACCATTAAAGTACAAGTGGCAGCGATGTCTTCGCTAGATTTAGCCGAAGAATATTGGCAGAAAATCTCTAACAATCAAGCAAAAATTCTCAAAAATTACCAGCATTTTATTGAGAAAATAGATTTAAACAACAAAGGTATTTTATTTCGACTAAAAATTGGCGACTTTGCCAATCAAAGCGAAGCAGAGCAGTTTTGTCAACAATTTATTTTTTATAGCAAAAAAACCAAAGCAGATTGCATTATTCTTCATTAACTATGTATCAAAACTCTATTTTACAACTTACTAAAACCATTGCTAAACTACCTAGCATGGGGCCAAGAATTGCTAAAAAAATCACTCTACATTTAGCTCTAAACAAAGAAAAAACTCTTTTACCGCTTATTCAACACTTGCAAGATCTTTATCATAAAG
>CANEUR010000139.1 GCA_947441875.1 Rickettsiales bacterium
CAAGAAAACAGTTTTGCCACCACTTCTACTAATTCTGGCAACTTAACTTATGCTAATGTAGCTAGTTTACAAGATGCTAATTATATAAAAGATACACTGCGCCCCGATAACCGCGAATATGTTGCCAGATGGAACGACATCACTCCAAGAGCATTTCCTGGCAATAAAAAAAGTGTCTACCAAGAAATTGCCGCACAAAGACCAATGTATATAGCCAATGCCATCAACGGCTTGCCGGCAATACAGTTTGATGGTAGCACTCAATATTTACATTCTCAAAACAATGCCACCACTCCTTCCGCTCCACCTCTTGTTGCAGGAGATGATAGCTACACCATGATTGCAGTATTTTCTCCTTCAAGAGTTACGGCACATAATCCAATATTAGAACAAACCCCTTATAATCCCGTCAATGGAACTACATTTACAATGTATATTTTAAATGAAAAACTTATTATGTCTGGTTACAATAATCCTTATGATATAGAATCCGCTTTTTCCATGAAAAATGAAGAAAAATATATAGCAATAATAAAATCTGAAGATTCATCAATTCTTAGTACCGATAATCTTTTATTCTACCTGAATAATGCATTAGATAAAAAAACATTCTCCACAACTAATCATTCGATTGGAGGTGATAGTTTTTTATTATCAGGATATGTTTCTAGCGGAACTTCTGTTACTAGGTTTTTTCAAGGCTACATCGGTGAAGTTATGGTTTTTGATCGAGCTTTAAAAAATGAAGAGATCGATATCATAAACAAATACCTATCAAAAAAATGGGGCATTGCTTTAAAATAATATGCAAAACAAAAACTGCTGGATTATCGGTTGTAGTAGTGGAATTGGCAAAGAGCTAGCTATAAAACTTTACAGTGCAGGCTATAATATTTGCTTATCTGCTCGAAACAAAACAGAACTTTTACTTTTAAAGCAACAATTACAGTTATTACAATTTAGCAATACCATAGAAGTTATAGAGTGTGATGTTTCAAATGCCGCAAGCTTTGATTTAGCTTTTAACGAGGTGCTAAAAAAATTTTCTCATCTAGATTTAGCAATTTTTGCTTCTGGCACTTATCAACCTACCAGTTTAGCTAATTTTTCCACAGAAACTGCCACACAAATTATTAACACTAACCTACTTGGAGTGGTTTATTTTTTTGCAAGTATAGGTAAAAAAATGCTTATCCAAAAACATGGTCATTTAGCAGTTATATCTAGTGTTGCTGGCTATTTTGGCATGCCTCAATCAGGAGCTTACGGGGCAAGCAAAGCTGGTTTAATTAATTTATGCCAAGGTTTTTACCCCGAACTTTTAGCAAATAAAGTGCATCTATCAATCATAAACCCTGGATTCGTTGAAAGCAAACTCACCGCCAAAAATAATTTTGCAATGCCTAATATTATTTCCGCTCAAAAAGCTGCAGAATATATTTTTGATGGATTACAAAAAAAACAATTCGAAATTCACTTTCCAAAAAAATTCACTTTACTACTAAAATTTTTAAATATTTTACCTTATTTTTTGCTATTGCCCATTATTAAAAGATTATATCAAAATAATAAAAATTTATAAAAAACTTATTGCAACTTTAAAGTAATGCTTTTAAAATTGAAACATATTTTTTAGGCTGGGTAGCAAAGTGGTAATGCAGGAGCCTGCAAAGCTTCTATACGCCGGTTCGATTCCGGCTCCGGCCTCCAAAAATTATGTTATATTATTTTATTAATTTAATTCTCTCAATGTTGAGTTAATTTTTTAATAATTAAGCTATAATAAAACTGTTGCACCACTAATTATATCTTGCCTTATCTTTAGCTTAATGTATAACACCAATTCCTATCTTTAAATATGAGGCCAAAGATAATCAAAATATCTCCTCAAAACTACCAAAAAATCAAAACAAATTACTGATGCAAAATTTTTATAATGGAATCGTTTCATAAAAACATTAGCTTAAAAAAAACAGCCTCATAATTGGTTTTTAAAAAAAACATAAAAATTTATTTAAAAAATACTTGACAATAAAATAAAAATAAAATAAAATTGCAAACTACTATGATTAGTTAATATTATTAATTTAATTTATTTTTATGCCAAATAAACAAGTGCCTGCTGCATTTATGATACTACATCCTAAATTCACTAATAAAGAAATTACATATTGTTTTGTTATGTATCATGGCAAAATATATCTTCTTAATTTTGTTTCTAATACTCCTAATAACGAACAAAACTCTGATATACCTATTACTTATATACAAAAAGATAATAATAATTCTTCATGTAATCCAACAATACAACCTATAAGTGACTCACCTACAGATAAAACAAGTACTCAAGGTAGCATGCCTTCATTAGTACCAGTAGAAAATTTTCCCTCCTTAACCTCAGATACGACAATACCAAAAAAATCACCTGCAATACCAAAAAAATCACCTGCAAGACCAAAAACAGTGCCCTTTAATCCTGAACCTCAATTTTATTATTTACCTTAATGTTAAGCTTATGTTCAATCACAATAAATCAGCAAAAAAATAACTATTTTTTAAGTGCAAACTGCTATATTTTAAGCTAATAAATTTACTATCTTGCTTAAAATTATCATCAAATAAACCAAACACACAATCGCCATAAGCACTTTGCAATAAACAATGTCCAGAGGCAATATCCCAAGCCATTGATGGCCTTAAATGCACATAAAAATTTTCTTCTCCCAAAATTAACTGCACAAATTTTACTGCCGAAGCCACTGGTAAAACACTATAATTTTGCAAAAAATTTGGGTAAAAAACTTTGATAAATTTAGCAATATCAAGCAAAGAAGCCCTAGGACTAGAAACAATTTTTAGTTGAGAGTTATTTTTTTTGGCAAGAATAATTGCTTGGTTATTTAAAAATAACTGCCCATTATAATTATAAAGCATTGCTCCAGTTTGTTGATGCGAAGATAGTTTTACTTCAAATAATGGAGCATAAATTAAACCAAAAATTGGTAAAGAATTATTGATTAAGGCAATGTTAATGCAAAATTGCGAATTGCCACTAGCAAACTGCGATGTGCCATCGATAGGATCGATCAAAAAAAAACAATCTAGCTGTTTATTTCGTAAATTATTTTCTTCACAAATTATAGGAATATTTGCAACAATTTTTGCTAAATTTACTGCTAAAAAATCACTTAACAACAAATCAACCGAGGTA
>CANEUR010000140.1 GCA_947441875.1 Rickettsiales bacterium
AGAAGGAGTAGGCGAGCTTATTAAAATTGCTAGTGAAAAAGGCAAACAAACTCGTGCAAACATTAAGTTAGGAATTTGTGGCGAACACGGAGGCAACCCTGCCTCTATTGAATTTTGTCAACAAGTTGGCTTGCATTATGTTTCTTGCTCTCCTTATCGAGTGCCTATTGCCAAGCTTGCCGCGGCTCAAGCTGTATTGAAGCAAAAAAAATAACTATATTTTATGGCGATCACCATTCATAAACCGCAAGATTTTGCAAAAATGCGAGTAGCAGGTAAGTTGGCGGCCGAAGTTCTTAACTATATCGCTCCTTTTGTGCAAGCTGGGGTAAGTACTAACTATTTAAACAATCTGTGCCATGCAAAAATTATCTCTGCTGGGGCAATTCCTGCTCCACTAAATTATAAGGGTTTCCCAAAATCTATCTGCACTTCCATAAATCATGTAGTGTGCCATGGCATTCCTAGTGATAATAAAATTTTAAAGAACGGCGATATTATTAATATTGATGTTACGGTTATTGTTGAAGGTTGGCACGGCGATACTAGTAGAATGTTTTTTGTAGGCAAACCTAGTGTTAAGGCTAAAAAATTAGTGGAAGTTACCTACGAATGTTTAATGCTAGGCATTGAGCAGGTCAAACCTGGAGCCGATTTTAATACTATTGGCATAGCTATTGCAAAGCATGCTCATAAAAATGGTTTTTCAGTAGTGCGTAATTTTTGCGGGCACGGCATTGGTCAAGTTTTTCATGCCGAGCCAAATGTTGTGCATTATGCTTGCGAAAAATATGCCACCATGCAACCTGGTATGTTTTTTACTATTGAGCCTATGATAAACGAAGGAGGTCATGAAACCTTCATTAGTCCACACGACGGCTGGACAGTCTGGACACGTGATAAAAAACTCTCTGCTCAATTTGAGCACACTATTGGCATTACTGAAACTGGCTACGAAATTTTTACCATATAATACTATCTATTCCTAAAATATGAATAGTTTGTTTGACAACATCCAGCTTCAAAATAAGCTCTCTCACTATAATTTTAGTTGCGAAAAAACGGCATCTATTTTTATAAATTGGCACAATCTACTTTCAGCCACTGCAAAAAACGAAGAACAACTGCAAACCGATTTTCTCAACGATATTTTTGGCGAAGTTTTAGGCTACACTTATAAAAGAGGTGAGCCAGAAACTAACCTTGAAAAAGAAGAAAAAACCGAGTTAGATGGGCAAAAACCAGATGGCATTTTAGGTTTTTTTAACGAAAAAACCAAAGATACTCGCATAATTATCGAGTTAAAAGGGCAAAATATCAACCTCGATCAAAAACAAAACAGAGCCAACGACAAAAGATCGGCGGTAGAACAAGCTTTTGGCTATTCTTCAAAATATCAGGGCACAGAATGGGTTATTGTGAGTAATTTTATTGAAATTCGTTTGTATAAAACTGGTTACGAAGGAAAATATCATAGTTTTATCATGCAAGATCTTGCCAGTAACTCGGCTAAACAAAAAGAGTTTCACTTTTTGCTTGCCAAAAATCAACTTTTTACCAAAAACCCCCATCAATCCCCCACACACTCTTTAAACCAATCCAACCAAGGGGCTGAAATTGAAAAGCTATTTTATGCCCATTATTCGGCTCTTCGCTACGAGATTTGGCAAAATTTATTGCAATTAAACACCGAAAAACACTATGGCAGAAACTTTTACTTATACAAGGCTCAAAAACTCATAGATCGCATCATTTTTATTCGCTTTTGCAAAGAAAACTCTGCCCTCAACAACGATGCCGTGCTGGAAGCCCTAAGCAACAAATACATCAAAGGTAAATATAACCGCATGAAGGCTTTATTTACCGCCATGAATGAAGGCAACCCCGAAATTGGCATTGCCAAGTTTAATGGCGGGCTTTTTGCACCAGATGCCGATCTTGATTGCCTCAATGTTGCCGACGAAATTATCGATAAAATTGTTTTGCTTTACAGACACAATTTTGGCTCCGATCTTGATGTTAATATTTTGGGCCACATTTTTGAGCAATCAATTTCTGACCTTGAAAACCTCACCGACAACAACGAAAAACAACGCAAAAAAGATGGAGTTTTTTACACTCCTGCCTACATCACTTCATATATTATTCAAGAGGCAGTGGGCGGTTGGCTAAACAGCAAAAAAGCCGAAATACAGGCCACAGAAGGCTCAACAGCTTGGTGGCAAGAATATGCCAAACACTTACAATCAATCAAAGTTCTCGACCCTGCCTGCGGATCGGGAGCATTTTTAGTAAAAGTTTTTGACTACCTACAAAACCAGTGGCAAGAAGTGGCGAAACACCTCAAAATAAATTATAACTATCAAGATATTTTGCTTAACAACATTTATGGAGTCGATATCAACCCTGCCTCGGTTGGCATTACCAAGTTAAGCTTGTGGCTTAAAACTGCCCATCATCGCCAGCCACTCACCACACTTGATGATAACATCAAAATTGGCAACAGTTTGATAGACGATCCAAACATTGCAGGCTATTACAGCGAGTTTGAAGGCAAGATTGTTCAAGAAATTATTGCAGAAGATTTGCTAAACCACGAAAGAATCAAGCAAATTCAACGCGATGGAGTAAAAAAGTCTTTGGCATTCAACTGGAATAAAGAGTTCTCACAGGTATTTGAAACAGATGGTTTTGATGTGGTAGTGGGTAATCCGCCGTATGTTGGCATTTCTGGTATTGAAATTAAAAATAGACAATATTATGAAAATCAATATAAAACAGCTATTTCAAGATTTGATTTATACTCAATTTTTATTGAAAGAGCTTGTATTATTAGTAAATCTTATATTTCGTTTATAATACCAGTCAAATATTTAAGTAATATTCAATTTACGGAAAGCAGAAAAGCATTGGTTGATAACGGGGTTGTAAAAATTGCCAATGTTGAAGGTAAAGTTTTTGACGAAGCACAAGTTGATAGTATAATTTTGATGTTCAAAAAAGATAAAACCCTTGTAAAACATTATGAAAATTATAACTTTACCGAAAGTTCAGTCGAGTTGATTGCAAAACGAATTTTGCCAGAAAATGAATATATTTTCCATACAGGCATTGATGGCAGTGCATTAATTTCAAAAATTGAACAAAACACAATTCCGCTTGAGAAAATTTCAATAGTGACGGATGGTATAGTTGC
>CANEUR010000141.1 GCA_947441875.1 Rickettsiales bacterium
ATAAAATAATAAAAATTAAAAAAGTATTCATAACAACTTCTTTACTCGGATTAAGATCTTTGTATTCGCCAATATTAACTAGAATATGTTTTTTGTTATCGATATTGGGGCGAAAAGATAACTCTTGAATTTTTTGGTCAATTAATTTTTGCTCAATTTTTAATATTTTTGCATAAGATATAATAAAGCCAGGTATATAAATATTTTTAGAAATATTTTCAATCTGATTATTTTCTAAAAAATTAATATCAATAATTCGAACCTTTAAAATTTTACTTATTTCTAATATATCAATCTTCATTTCTTCTCTTTTGTTTTTTAGCAAAGAGCCTAAATTTTCTTCGTTATGGGTTAAATCTGTGTTTTCATTATTTAGTTTTTCAAGATTTTTTTTAAAAAAATTAATAAACATTACTTAAAACTTGCATTAAATTATTAGTTGCCTCAATATTAGCTAATTTTGAACTATTTTCTGACATTTTATAAAGAATTTCTGGCTTTTCTAATAAATTGCGAATAATTTGAGTGATATTATTGATGTTAAATTCGGCTTCTTCTAATAAAATTGCTCCGCCATTTTGAGCGATATAATTAGCATTCTTTTGCTGATGATTATCGGCAGAATTTGGAAAAGGTATTAAAATCATTGGTTTTTTACTAGCGCAAAACTCAAATATAGAAGATGCTCCAGCTCTTGCAATTACTAAATGAGATTGCTTTAAAATTGTGGGCATGTCTTCAAAAAAACTATCAATAATAACATTAATATTAAAATTTTTATAATTCTCAAAAGTAGATTCGAGAAGTTCTTTTCGACATTGTTGTACAATTTTTAAATTATCTTTTAAATGACTTGGCAAATTAAAAAAAGCTTGAGGCAAAACATCGCTAAAAATTTTTGCTCCACCCGATCCTCCTAATACCAATATTTGCCAGAATTCTTTTATATTTTCAGATACTTGATAAAAATCGGAGTTTAAAATAAGATCGTAGCCAAAACGATTGTAAGAAATTTCTGATGTAGGTTGCAGATTTGGTATTATATAATCTTGTTGTGATAATAAAGATATTTCTTGTCGGACAGGGTTGCCAGTATAAATAACCTTGTGTTGATATTTTTGATTTATAGCAAAAGTATTTGGAAAAGAAATAGCAAGCTTAGTGGCAAAAGGCAAAAATAATCGATTAACCTTGCCTAAATAAGCATTTTGTTCATGTAAAATTATTTTTTTACCCAATAAAACAGTTGCCAACAACAAAGGAAAGCTAGCATAACCACCAAAAGCTACCACCATATTTGGACGTTTAGTAACAAGAAAAAATAAAGCTTGGCAAAATCCAAGAAAAATTTTTAAAGTAGCTAATATCAAAAGTTGCCATTTTTTAACTAATTGAGAGCTACTTAATAATTTAAATTGGAAATTTTTTTGATTACCAAAATAATGTAAGTAATTTTTAACTTTTTCATCGCCAAAAAAAGTTACTTGATTGTTTTGTTCTATTAAAGCTTTAGCTAAACAAACCGCAGGTAAAATATGCCCACCAGTTCCGCCAGTTATGATAAAAATTTTTCTTAACATTGAAAAAATTGTTGTGTTTTTGGTGTTTTATTATTAAAATAAACATCAATTTTAGCATTTTATATTTTTAAAATGCAATGAAAACAATATAAAAAATAATTAGATGTCTAATTTTTCTAATCTCAAGCAATCTTTGCTTTCTTGCACCGTTAAAATCCAAAGCCACATGGAAAAATTACTTGATGCAAATCAGTATAATTCTGCCATTCTAGAAGCCATGAGTTATTCGGCATTGGCTTCTGGCAAAAGAATTAGACCATTTTTATTATTTGCTGTTGCCGATATTTTTGGAGTTTCGCTATCCAAATGTTTAAATGTTGCTTCGGCAATTGAGTTTATTCATGTTTATTCATTAATTCACGACGATTTACCAGCAATGGATAACGATGATTTTCGTCGAGGAAAACTTTCTAATCATAAAAAATTTAATGAAGCAACGGCAATTTTAGCCGGAGATGCCCTGCTTACCTATGCTTTTGAAATTCTATCTTACCCAGAAACCCATCCAGATGCTCATCTTCGTTGCGAGCTTATTAAAACTATTGCTAAAGCTGCTGGTTTTTTAGGAATGGTAGGAGGACAAATGCTTGATATGCAAAATAAAAACAATATTACAGCTGAAGAAATTATCAATTTACACCGTCTTAAAACTGGCGAACTATTTATGGCATCAGCAGAGTGTGGGGCAATTATGGGCAGGGCAAATTTACAAGAAAAACAAGCTATCAGGCATTATGCCAAAGATTTAGGAATTGCCTTTCAAATACAAGATGATATCTTAGACTATTTAGGCACCAATCTTGGCAAAACCAACCTCGACGAAACCGCCAATAATAGCCAAGAAACTAGTATTGTGAAAATTATCGGCCTAAACTCAGCAAAGCAACATTTACAATCTTTAAAACAACAAGCCAATGGTCATTTATATATTTTTGGCGACAAAGCCTCAATTTTATGTCAACTAACTAACTTTATTTTGCAATAATACCAATGGTATTAGTGGTGCAACAGTTCTGTTATTGTTTTTAAATTGCAGAAGCATTTTTATACATCTTGCTAATTTGCTGTTTTTTTAATTTACCTTGCACAAAAGATTTTGATACATCAACCTGTATTTTAGCTTGTTTTAGGGCATCTCTACCTAAAAGCATACGAAAAGACATAGTATCTCGATTTGCCAAACTTAAATGAGTGCAAATATTGATGTTGCCAATTTTTATATTTGCTAAAATAAAAAATCTTTTTTCTTTTTTACCACTAGAATCTGAAACAATTCTTTTATCAATTACATGGGCAATGCATTCTCGTACCAAGCCCTGATTTTTTTGTAGCGGATGAATATGAAACTTTACATATTCTACCCCTTCTAAAAAAAAATTTTCTATGTTAAAAGCATGTAAAACCGATGTTTTTGCACCAGTATCAATTTTGCCTTTAATTGCTGGTAAACCCAAAAAATCTAGGTTGAACCATTCTTTCCAGCCTACTAAAAAAGTATTTTTGATTTTTTTAATCATTTTCTATGCTACAAACTAGATTTGCTAAAATTAAATCTGCTGGAGTATCTACCGAAATCGGATGCGAATTTACTGTTTCAACAAAA
>CANEUR010000142.1 GCA_947441875.1 Rickettsiales bacterium
AAGATTTTCTAAACATTCTCCTATTGGTAGTACTACTTCTTGTTGAATATCTTGCAGAAGATCCTGAGCACCATCACGAATATTGGAAAGAGTTTCTACAGCATCAGAACCATGTTTAGCAACAACATAGAAACAACCAAAACCAACAACAGCACCAACAACACCACCAGCAACACCAGCGCAAATACCACCAACAACACCACCAACAACACCAAGAACCCCCAAAGTAGAAACAGCGCCAACCATCTGTCTTTCTTGCACACCATTTTGATATTGAACTGCACGATGATGTTGTATTTCCCAGGATGTTGTACTCATAAATTTTCCTATAAAATTGATATTATTAATAAAATTAATAAATATATTATATTGCATTATTTTTTAATTGTCAACACTATTTTATTATTTAACAAAAATATTTATTTATAATTTTATTGCATTGAAATTATCAATTTAGGGCACAACAACCCACTTTGAAAAATTATAATTAATAAATAGGAAGTTATTAGATTATTTAAGAATAACAAATATTATTACTCTGCCCCGCCACCTAAAGAATGAATGTATAAAGCTAAAATTTTGATAGTATTATCATCGAGCCTGCCTTGCCAAAAAGGCATTACTCCAGCTCTTGAATAATAAATTGTTTTATAAACCTCGCCAGCATCAGAAGAATAAAGCCAAATTTTATCGGTTAAATTGGGAGCTCCTAATTGTTGGTTTCCTTTGCCATCGCTACCATGACAAGCAATGCAATTATTAGCAAAAATTTTAGCACCGTTTTCGTTGGTTTTTTCAAGACCAGAAAGCGATCGAACAAAACTAGCAACATCTTTGATTTCGTTAGATTTTAAAACGCCATCTAGGCCAAAAGAAGGCATTTGATTTGCTCTTGCTTTTTCATGCCCAGAGCGGATACCATAAAGAAGAGTTTGATAAATATCTTCAACCTTTCCACCCCATAACCAGTCGTCGTCGTTTAAATTAGGATAACCATAGCCACCCTGATGCCCACTGCCATGGCAAGCAGAACAATTTTCATAGAAGGCCGATTTTCCGGCGTTCAAAACAAATTGCATTAGTTGTTGATTTTGCTTGATTTCATTAAAGGATGCAGATTGTATTTGTTGTAAATATTGTTGTTTTTTTGCATCGACTTGTTGCTGAACTTCTTTTAATTGTGAAAACTTACTCCATTGCAAAGAACCTTTAGAATTGCCAGAAATAGTTGGCCAAGTAGGGTAAAAAAACCAGTATATAAAAGCCCAAATTATACAAATAAACCACACAATTAACCACCAACGAGGGGTAGGAATGTTATATTCGGATATTTCATCCCAACTATGACCAGTGGTTGAATGTTTTTGTGCATTTTCTTGATGATCTTTATTTTTTTTAATCATGTGGTTTATTATTTTGCTGTGTTAAATCATCGTCGTTTAAAGGTATTTTAGAATAAGCATCAAATTTTTTATGCTGTTTTTTTTGCAAAACTTTATAGGTAATAAAGCAAAAAATAGTAAAAAACAAGGTAGTTACTATGGCGGAAGAATTTTTATAAATAAAATTTAGTAAATTATTGAGCATAATTATTTTTTTTGTTGATCTATTTTTGCTTTAAGATTTTCATATTCTTTGATGGTTAAAGGTTGAAAATTAGCAAAATCAACCATAGTGCCAAGCACTTGCAAATAAGCAACCAAAGCATCCATTTCGGAAACTTTGTTAGGATTGCCATCAAAATCACGTATTGTAACTTTTTGACCATATCTCGTTAATAAGCCTTTAGTTTCTTTTTCGAGAGAAGATTGCACAATGGCATCGGAAATAGAGTTTTGAATCATCTCGCTAGTGTAAGGAACTCCAATTTTTTGTAAAGTTTGCATATGAGAAGCAACAGAAACTAAATTTGCTTCATTTTCAATTAAAAAGCGATAACCAGGCATTATAGATTCTGGCACCACACTTCTAGGGTTGACTAGATGGCGAACATGCCATTCGTCGGAATATTTACCGCCAATTCTAGCTAAATCGGGGCCAGTTCTTTTAGATCCCCACTGAAAAGGATAATCGTACATACTTTCGGCCGCAATAGAGTAATGACCGTATCTGGCTACCTCATCGTTTAACACTCGAATTTGCTGAGAATGACAACCATAACAACCTTCTCTTTTGTAAATACCTGCCCCCAATAATTCAAGTGGCGTGTAAGGCCTTACACCCTCAACTTTTTCGATAGTGGTTTCGAGGCGAAAAAGAGGCGCAATTTCAATTAAACCGCCAATAGAAATAACTATGGCAGTTAAAATTAAAAGTAAAATAGAGTTTTTTTCAATTTTATGATGATGTTTTAGCATAATAAACAATTTTAAAAATAGCATCATTTTAAAATAAATAAACAATAAAACAATATATTTTTTCGTTTTTTTAGAATGGTATTTTATGAAAAATCTGCTTGATTTATAATTTTTAAAGCTTTTTTGTGCAAAATATTATTTGCAGAAGCTAAAAGTTTAGCATTTGATTGTAGTTTTAAAGGATTGCCATGCCAATCGCTTACTACGCCGCCAGCATTTTCAATAATTGGAATAATAGCGGTAAAATCGTAAACTTTTAACCCAGGCTCAATAATCAGATCAACAAAACCCATGGCAAGACAAGCATAATTATAGCAATCACCACCATAAATAACCCCACCAATTTTTTGGTATTTAGTAAGTTTGCTGATGGCTTCTAAAATATTTATATCGGAATCATAAAAAAAATATGGCGAGGTTGTGCAAAGAACAGCATCTTCTAGGTTATGGCACTTTCTAGTTTTGATTGCTTTATTACTAAAAATAGTTTCTTGATTGTGGTTGCTAAACCATCTTTCTTGAGTAATTGGTTGATTAATCATACCAAAAACTGGCTTTTTATTACTTACAAACCCAATTAAATTGCCAAATACTGGCTTACCAGTAATAAAAGAAGAAGTGCCATCGATAGGATCTAAAACCCATAAATCATCGGCTGTTTCTTGATGAGATGGATATTCTTCGCCAATAATTCCGTGACTTGGAAAATGTTTTTGTATTTCAAATCTCCAAGCAAACTCTATTTCTTGATCAGCTAAAGTAACTGGCGATTCATCGAGCTTTGGCATTTCGCCGTTGCTTAGTCGATAATATTTTTTGGTA
>CANEUR010000143.1 GCA_947441875.1 Rickettsiales bacterium
AAACCGATTAAAATATGAGTTTTATCTCGGGCTTTGTTGAGTAAAAATTTGGTTCTTCTAGTGGTAACTTCAAAGCGAAAATCAACAAAAATAGTAATAATTTGTAGTAAGTTTAGCAATTGTGGCTTACCATGATTGAGAGCTAAAGTATTGACACTAAAATTGCATTGTAATTCGGTAAAATTATAGAGTTGATTGATAATAACCTCTTCGGGGGTGTCTTTTTTAAGCTCAATAACAATTCGAATGCCATCGCGATCAGATTCGTCGCGTAGATCGGAGATGCCTTCTATTTTTTTTTCTTTGACTAAATCGGCGATTTTTTCAACTAATTTAGCTTTATTTACCTGATATGGAATTTCAGTGATGATGATGCTGGTTTTTTGATTGTGTTTTTTTTCGATTTTGTGTTTGCCCCTCATAACAACCGAACCTCTACCAGTGGTGGCGGCTAAATGATGACCAGATCTACCCAAAATAATGCCTCCAGTAGGAAAGTCTGGACCAGGAACAATTTGTATGAGTTCTTCAATAGTTAAACTTGGATTGTTAATGTAGGCAAGGCAGGCATCTATCACTTCGCCCAAATTGTGTGGTGGAATATTTGTTGCCATACCAACCGCAATACCGCCAGAACCGTTGACTAATAAATTAGGAAATCTTGCAGGTAAAACCTTTGGCTCTTGCTCGTTGCCATCGTAGTTGGGAATAAAATCGACAGTATCTTTGTCGAGATCGGAGAGCATAGTGTGGGTGATTTTTTTTAGCCTAGATTCGGTGTAGCGCATTGCTGCTGGTGGATCGTCGTCGATAGAGCCAAAATTACCTTGACCATCGATAAGTGGCACTCTTAAAGAAAAATCTTGAGCCATACGCACCAAAGATTCATAAATTGCCGAATCGCCATGTGGATGGTATTTACCCATTACTTCACCAACAATTCTGGCGGATTTTTTAAAAGGTTTGTTAAAATCATAACCACCTTCGTGCATTGCAAATAAAATACGTCGATGCACTGGTTTTAAGCCGTCGCAAGCATCTGGAATAGCTCTTGCCACAATAACACTCATGGCATAATCGAGATAAGATTTTTTCATTTCAGCTACTAATGAAACTGGTAAAACATCTTTGGTTGGTAAATTTTGTTGTTGCTGGTGATTGTTCATGATAAAAATAAAAAATGAAAATTTAGATTAATTACTAATATTTTAACAATAAGAAAGTTTGAAAGCAATAATTTTTAATGATGATTTGATCATTTATCACCATGTTCCTTGCAAGGTATCGCCAGGAGCCTGCATTATTTGGAAAACATTCCATACATTATGGCCAAAAGGTTGCATCAACTGTTTGCTACCTGGTAAATCTGGTGTCATAGCGGCAGATTGAAGTGTTCCTAACACAGTTTGCCGACAATGATAATAAGCAATGGGATGAATTTTTTTATAATCACTAAAATTTTTTTCAACTTCTTTTTTATTATTCCAGTTAATATTTTTTAATTCGGTTTTATATCTTTTTCTTACCACTTCAAAATTGGGATTTACCGAGATAATATCGGGATCTTTTTTCCAGGCATAAAACATTTTATAGGCTTCTCCGCCAAATTGAGTTGCTAAGCCAGATTCGCAACCGTGAATCCAACCTAAATTAAAACCAGGAGTTCCGCCTTTTGGCATAGTGTTAAAAATTCGCCCCATTGGTTTATACCAGTTTTTATAACAACCAGTAAACAGCAAAAAAATAACGATGAGTAGTTTTTTCATATTAATAAATTATGCACTGCTTGTGTTATATTTTTTTGTTTCATAAGGCTTTCGCCAACTAAAAAACAATTGATGTTATGTTGTTTAAAGTTATCAATATCGGCTTTGGTTTTAATACCGCTTTCTGCTACCAATAAATAATTTTGTGGCACCAATTTTGCTAAATTAATCGCAGTGCTTAAATTAACCTCTAAAGTTTGCAAGTTGCGATTGTTAATGCCAAGAAGTTTGCTTTTTAAAAGCATTGCTCTTTGTAATTCTTGTGCATTATGTATTTCAATTAGTATTGACATTTTTAATGAAAGAGCAACCTCTTCTAACTCTTGCAATTGACTATCAGAAAGCATGGCAACAATAAGTAAAATGCAATCGGCATTGTGTAATTTGCTTTCGTAAACCTGATAAGGATCGATGATAAAATCTTTTCTAAGTAGTGGTAAATTGCAAGCTTGATGAGCGATTGATAAAAAACTGAGATCGCTAAAAAAATATTGCTTATCGGTTAAAATAGATAAGCAAACCGCCCCAGCACTTTCATAACTTTGAGTGATTTTTGTTAAATCAAAATCTGGTCGAATTAAGCCAGCAGAAGGTGAGCCTTTTTTAGCTTCACAAATTAAAGCGGTTTGGTTATTTTGGCTAGCATTTTTGAGAGCTAAAAAAAAATCTCGATTTTTTGCAACAGAAGAGCATTTTAACTGTTGGCAAATTTTAGTAAGTGATAATTTTTTTTTACTATCTCTCACTTCTTGTTGTTTGGTTTGATAAACTTTTTGTAAAAAATTAGACATAAATATTATATTTTTTTGGCAATTTTAACCCCAAAAAACAAAATGTTAAAAGTAAATAAATAAGCCAGTAATTGAGCTAAAGAGGGCTTTTCGAGGTAGCCAACAAAAAAGTGTAAAACCTGCCCAAAAAAACTTTTTTGCGGAATTATTGCTGATAAATCAAAGATTGGATCAATAATTGATGAAATAATATTGGCATTTACCCAAAAACCAATGCCAGTTGCCGACAAAGAAGAAGCAAAGAAAATTAATAATAAAGTAGTGATGTTAAAAAAATGTTTTTGAAAAGGTTTTAACAATAAACCAAAATATAAAGCAAAACTTAAAAACAGACCAAAAAATATACCAATTAACAAGCCAATAATAATTTGAAATTTTTCTAAACCAGAAACATACTGCCCATAGCAAAATAGTACAATTTCGGAGCCTTCGCGTGTAATGGTAAGTAAAGTGGCAATGCTTAGGGCATATAAATGTTTAGTGCCACGGCTTACCGATGAGCCAAGTTGTTTTAACTCTTGGCTTAAAGTTTTGCTGTGTTTTTGCATCCAGAGAACAGTCCAGCCTATCATAAAAGTGGTAGCAAGCAAAATAAAGCCATTAA
>CANEUR010000144.1 GCA_947441875.1 Rickettsiales bacterium
ACCATTTTGCTTAGCAGTAATAATTTGATATTTTTTAGCAATATATTTTAAAATTTTAATTAAAGTAAGGGCATGAGGATTTTTCACTAAATCGGTGCCAAAAATAATAATTGGTTTTTTTGCTTGTTGTAAGATAGTAGAAAATTGATGAGAGCCATCAAGAATAGACATTAATACAGAAAAATGATTACCTAATTCTTGAACTTGATAATTTAAATTATAAGCAAAACCAATATTCGCAATATTTTGTGGTTTTTTAGCAAACGCAGATCGTAATCGAACATTTAACAATGGGGCATCTTGACGAATATTAACACCAACCAACAAACAAGCATCGGCGTTTTCAATATTAGCAATTTGAGTGTTTAAAAAATAATCAGAATTTATATTTTCAGAAGTGCTTGGCTCAATATTTTCAGCTTCTAATCGACAATCAAAATTTCGCACTAAATTTTTTGTAAGAAAATGTTTAAAAGCAAATATTTCGTTTAATGATAGAGTGTTTCCAACTAAAGCTCCAACTTGAGAAGAATTAGTTTCGGTAATTTTTTTAGCAAATTCATAACAAGCTTCTTGGTAACTTATAGGTATTAGTTTATTTGAATTAACACGAATATAGCATTGATTTAATCTTTGGTATTTTAAACCATCATAAGAAAAACGAGTTTTATCAGATATCCATTCTTGGTTAATTTCTTCGTTATAAGAAGGAAGTATTCTCATAATTTCTAAGCCTCGAGAATCAACCCTAATATTACTACCAAAAGCATCCATTACATCGATAGTTTCGGTTTTTTTAAGCTCCCAGCTTCGAGCCTTAAAAGCATAAGGCTTAGAAGTTAAGGCACCTACTGGGCAAAGATCGATCACATTGCCAGAAAGTTCGGAGGTAATATTTTGTTGCAAGTAAGTGGTTATTTCTGTGCCTTCGCCACGATTAACACTTCCCATTTCGGCAGAGCCAACAATTTCTTCAAAAAATCTTACACATCTGGTGCAGTGAATACAACGTGTCATTTGAGTTTTGATAAGATGTCCCAAGTTTTTCTCTGGAACCGATCTTTTACACTCATGAAAATCGCTGACATTTTTACCATATTGATAGGCTTGATCTTGTAAATCACACTCACCACCTTGATCGCAAATTGGACAATCAAGAGGATGATTAATAAGCAAAAATTCCATAACCCCTTCTCGAGCTTTTTTGACCATTTCACTTTCGGTAAAGATTTGCATATTATCGGCAACTGGCATGGCACAAGATGCTACAGGTTTAGGGGGGCCGCCAACTACCTCAACTAAACACATTCTGCAATTACCAGCAATTGCTAGTTTTTCGTGATAACAAAATCTGGGAATCTCGATGCCAGCAAGCTCACAAGCTTGTATGATGGTAATGCCATTTGGCACTTCTAAAATTTTACCATTAATAGAAATATTTGCCACAATAATCTGAAATTAGTTTATACCAATTCTTGCTAAAAATAAAGCAAGAATTGGTATAATATTAAAATAATAATAATTAAAATCAATTAGTTATTATAATACATTTCAAATTCAACAGGGTGAGGCATTTGCTCACATCTTTCGGCTTCTTTGAGTTTAAGCTCAATATAAGCATCAATTTGTGAGGTAGTAAATACATCGCCAGCTAACAAAAATGCACGATCTTTATCAAGAGCAGCAAGAGCTTCTCTTAAAGAGCTTGCTACTGTTGGAATTTCTAACAACTCTTGCTTGCTACAATGGTATAAATCTTGGTTTTTTGGCTCTCCTGGATGAATTTTATTTTTAATACCATCTAAACCAGCCATTAGCAAGGCAGAGCAAGTTAAATAAGGGTTAGAAGCAGGATCTGGAAACCTAGCTTCTATTCTTTGAGCTTTTTCATTGACTACATGCGGAATTCGAATAGATGCAGAGCGATTTTTTGCAGAATAGGCCAATAAAACAGGGGCTTCGTAGCCAGGAACTAATCTTTTGTAAGAGTTGGTGGTGGCATTTGAAAAAGCATTAATAGCTTTAGCATGTTTAATGATGCCTCCAATATAGTAAAGAGCTAATTCTGATAAGCCTGCATATTCTTTTCCTACAAATAAATTTTCATTTTTTTGCCAAATAGATTGATGCACATGCATACCAGAGCCATTGTCACCAAAAATTGGTTTTGGCATAAAAGTAGCAGTTTTTCCATAAGCATGACAAACATTATGCACCACATATTTAAACTTTTGAATATTATCTGCGGTTCCTACTAAAGTGCTATACTTAAAGCCAATTTCGAACTGTGAAGTAGCTACTTCGTGATGATGAAGTAAGGGATGCAAATTAACACTTCTCATATTTTCAACAATTTCTGAACGCAGATCTTGACCTGTATCGATAGGAGTTGGAGCAAGATAAGCACCTTTGGTTTGAACTCTTCTCGCTAAATTACCGCCATCGAGATTTTTTGCAGTATTATGAGGGGCTTCTTCGGAATCTATTTTGTAAAAGTTACCATAATTTGTTGTTTCAAATCGAACATCGTCAAACACAAAAAACTCTGGCTCAGAACCAAAATAAGCAACATCGCCAACACCACTTTTTTTAAGATATTCTTCAGCTTTTTTGGCAGTAAATCGAGGATCGCGATCGTAACCAGTGTTAGTAGCAGGATCTATGGTATCGCAAGTAATTACCATAGTAGAGGCATTATTAAAAGGATCAACAAAAACAGTGCTTAAATCTGGTATTAATAACATATCAGATTCATTGATTTCTTTCCAAGCGGCAATAGAAGAGCCATCAAAAGCAATACCTTTAATTAATTCTTCTTCACTAACCATATCGGCACAATGAGTAATATGAAGCCATTGACCGCTATAATCGGTAAAACGAAAATCAACAAACTTGATTTCTTGTTCTTTGATAGTTTTTAAAATATGCTCAACGATATTTGTTTTAGACATAAAAATATATTTTTTTGTTTAAAGAAATTAATATTAAAAAAATATTAATAAGCTATTAATAATAAATTAATGATTGCGTGAAGGTTAATTTATATTTGATAAGAATTTTTTTTATACAATAAAAAGTGAAATTTTTACTGCTTTTTTTAAAAAAAATAATTTTATCATGAGAATGTGGCATCA
>CANEUR010000145.1 GCA_947441875.1 Rickettsiales bacterium
CTAAACACAGCCATAGGACAAGGAAATGTTTTAGCAAACCCTCTACAAATGGCAATAATTACCGCCAGAATAGCCAATGGTGGCATTCCAATCAAGCCTTATTTAATTAGAAACAATAATATTTTTAAACAATTCGATGCTTTACAAAATCAGCCCATAATAGACAAACAACATCTCAAAATTGTGCAAGAAGGTATGAAAAAAGTAGTAAATCAACCAGGTGGCACAGCATATGGCAAAAGAATTAATCTTGCAGGCTTTGAAATGGCTGGCAAAACTGGCACTTCGCAAGTAATTTCAAAAAGAGAAAGAGAAATGACCAAAGAAGAAACCATTGCTTATGCTAATCATGCTATTTTTGTGGGCTACGCCCCAATACACAACCCACAATATGCAGTTTCGGTGGTAGTTGAACATGGTAAAAGCGGATCAATGGCTGCCGCTCCTATTGCCAAAGATATTTTAATGCAAGCACAAGGAATTATGCCATATTCATAGATAAAACTTTAATTTTAAAATTAAATTTAAAATTAAAACTATTTTGTTATTTAATTATTTAAAGATGGGAATTGGTATAATTTATTTACCCTAAAAGAAAGAGCTTTTTTATTAAATATTTGATAAAAATTAGTAGTAGTAGCATTAATAACTTCTTCTACACTAATATTTTTGAGATTGGCTATAAATTTTGCCACTTCTAAAACATAAGCAGGTTGATTAACTTTACCACGGTAAGGATTTGGTGCCAAATAAGGAGAATCGGTTTCAAGTAATAATAAATCAAGAGGTATTTTTTTTACCGAATCTTGTAATTCGTAAGCATTTTTAAAAGTAATAACTCCTGCAATAGACATAAAAACACCATAATTTAAAGCAAACTCAGTAAGAGCTGGTGAACCAGAAAAACAATGTAAAACTACAGGAAATTTTTTTATTACCAGATATTTTTGCAAAATATTTATAGTATCTGCATCTGCCGATCTGGTATGTACAATTAATGGCAATTGAGTAACTTGAGAAGCGATAATATGCTCAATAAAAGATTGTTTTTGCAAATCAATAAAATTAGTGCTATGATAATAATCAAGACCAGTTTCGCCAATGCTAATAATTTTAGGATATTTATTAACAAAAGCAACAATTTGTTGAGCGTTAATTTTAGGTTCTTCTTGCACATAGCAAGGATGATTGCCTATCGAACAAAAAACATTAGCATAATTTACATAAGGTAATATTTTTTTTTCAAAAACACTAATTTTCGTGCAGATAGTTTGTAAAATATCAACCTTATTTTGCAAGCAATTTTGTAAAATTTCTAAAATATCAAGCTGCTTTTCGGTGATTAAATCGAGGTGACAGTGGGTATCTATTAGATGAGAAAATTGCATAAAATTTAATAATTAACAACTGTAACTACATTTAAATCGTTGATTTTTTCTACAGGGTTAACAAAAACCGAATTTTTATCAACTTTTTCAACAACTCCAATTAATAAACCAGGTGGCATAGTATCGCCGTCGCCAGAAGTATAAACTTTATCTCTTGCTTTAACTCGATGATTTTTTGATAAATATAAAATTTCCATCATGTTGTTATTTATACCTGCTAAAATTCCTCTACTTCTAGAGTTAGCTGTAATAATGGGAATTTTTGAACGAGAATCGGTGGTTAGTAAAACTCTAGATTTTTTAGTATCAATATCGAAGCTTTCAACCCTACCAACTACACCTCTTTTTCCAAGAACTATTTGTCCGAGCTTTATATCTCGCTCTTTGGCGGTAATAATTATTAAACTATTATTGAAAACTGATTGAGAAAAACCAACAACTTCGGCCATTTGATAGTTTTGCAATCTGGGTTTGACAAAATTTAAAGAACTTCTTAACTCTTTATTTTCTTCATAGATAGCAAGAGAAGTAAGGTAATACTGATTTAATTCGTTTAATTGAGATTTTAATAATTTATTATCTTCTTTAGCCTTTACTAACTCGTTAAAGTTTGTCACAAGTGAGATTACAGTGTTAAAAGGCCAAGAAATAATACTAGACACTGGGGCAGAAACATTTACTATAGTATTAGAAATGGTAGAGGTAAAGCTTGGCTGAATTTTACTAATAATTATTAAGATCAGAGATAAAATTATAAAAAACATAGTTTCAATTTTTTTAAATATCAAACCAAAACTATGTTTTAATGCCAAGTTAGATTTCTTGACATTATAATTTATATAATTATTCATTTATTTAAGAATCTTGACGAAATAATGTTGCTCTAAACATTTTCATATTTTCTAACACTTTACCACAACCATTAACGACACAAAGTAAAGGATCTTCAGCCACAGAAACTGGCAAACCAGTTGCTTGCCTTACTACATGATCTAGGTTTTTTAATAAAGCACCACCACCAGAAAGAACAATACCTCTTTCCACGATATCAGAAGAGAGTTCAGGAGGGGTGCATTCGAGAGCAACTTTGATAGCATCAACAATTTGCTCGACTGTTTCCATTAAACTTTCGGATATTTGTCTTTCGGTAAGAATCATTTCGCGCGGAATACCGTTGGAAAGATCTCTGCCTTTAACCTCAATGGTTGCACCATCGCCATTTTCTGGCCTGCAAGCTGCACCAATGGTTTTTTTAATTCTCTCTGCTGTAGATTCGCCAATTAGTAAATTTTGATATCGACGAATATAAGAAATAATTGCTTCATCCATTTTATCGCCACCAACCCTAACAGATCGAGAATAAACTATTCCACCTAGAGATAAAATACCAACTTCGGTAGTGCCACCACCAATATCAACAATCATAGAACCAGTTGGCTCAGTTACAGGTAGGTTAGCACCAATAGCTGCCGCCATAGGCTCTTCGATAAGATACACTTCATTAGCTCCTGCACCTTCTGCAGCTTCTTGAATAGCCCTTCTTTCAACAGGAGTTGAGCCAGAAGGAACACAAATGATAACCCTAGGACCTAGCCAACTTTTAGTTTGATTAACTTCTCGAATGAAGTGTTTAATCATTTCGGCTGCAATTTTAAAATCGGCAATTACCCCATCTTTTAGTGGGCGAATAGCTTCAATTTTGGCAGGAGTTCTGCCTAGCATCATTTTAGCGGTAC
>CANEUR010000146.1 GCA_947441875.1 Rickettsiales bacterium
ATATTCTCATTATAAATTTTTAAAAGCAATACTAAGATTAAAAGTTCGCTGTGGTTTTGTCAAGTTACTCTGATTACTTTCTGCGATAGAAAAACCAAAATCAACACAGCAACCGTTATTAATAATACTAAACCCTCTTTGTATTATTCTTTTTTGCACAAGATCTTCAATAAAATTAACTTGATAACGCCATTTTTTGTGTGAAAAACCTAAATTAGTGCTAAATTGCGAGATTTTATTTTGATTGGTGATAGTTTTGCGAATTAATAAAAACTCATTATTTAAGAAAAATTTTTGATAGTTAACATAAGTATTGAGTTGATTGATATCGTTTCTTAAATCAGATTCTTGCAATTGAAAATTATAAGTAAAATTAAAATATTTATTTTTTGCCATACCAATTTGTCCGACAATATTAGATTTATTACTATTATTAAATCCTCTAATTGCAATATCTTGCTCTTTATTACTTAATAAAAAAGATTGCCCCAAAATAAGATCTAACTCTCTTTGCCCAAAAGATGATGCTTTAATACCATAACTAATTCTTTTTCCAGCTTCGTTTCTATCAAATCCTGCAATACGGTTATTGATAAATAAATTACCAATAGTAATTTCGGAATTATTGCTATCTTGATTAATAATTTTATTGTTACTTGTTTTAAAAGAACTGGTAACAATTTTAACTATTGGCTCTAAAGTGATGGTGTTTTTTTGCAACTCTTTTCGCAAAGGCAAGCTCCAAGTAAAAGAGTTTTCGGTTTTAAAATTACTTCGGTTAGTTTGGCTGATTTCATTAAAAGAATCGCTCAACCAATAAAAATCGTTGGTAAGTTTTGTGCTAAACTCAAATAAATTACCCGCCAAATTAAAAGGTAGCTTTACCTGTGGAGAGGCGCTAAGCCTGCTATATTGCAAACCCTCCCTTCTGTTAATAGAGGTGGTATCAATAGCTATGGCAATTTGCTCTTTAGCAAAAAATGGTTTGGCTTTGGTAAAAAACTCAATTTTTGGCAATACAAATGGGGCAGAATTTTCGAGATTGGCATTTTCTAATTCTTGAAATTTGATGGTTTTGATACCAAAATAAGTGTTTTTGTTAATGTAATTGGCAGTAAGACTAGAAGATGTGTAAGGAAGATAGTTAAAATGATAATCTCTTAAAAAATTTCTATCTGAAATATAATTACCATCAAAAGTAATGCCAGTATTGTGAGTAAAATCAAAATCGCCTTTGCCATAAATATTCCATCTAATGTTTTTGCCAGTTCTATCAATAACTACTCTATCATTAAAAGATTTAACATTATTATTGGCAAGTTCTAAATTTGCCTGATATTTGCCATAAGTAGTAATTTGGCGCAATTGATTATCAAATAAAATTTGTTGTGAATCAAAATAATAAGTAGGATAGATGGTTAAATCGGAACTCGGCGAAATATCGAGGTAATAGGGTAGTTTTAAACCAAAACCAAAATTAGAATTACGACTATAACTTGGCGGTAAAAAACCACTCTGTCTTTTTTTTGCTGGAAGCGGAAACTTTAAATACGGAATATGTAAAAATGGCACTTTATAAAAATAAAAATTTGCCTGCTCGGCAGTAAAAGAATTTTTTAAACGATCAATAGTAGCAGAATTACTTTTTATAGTAATTAAATTGTTTATTTTACCAGCTAATTTATTATTGTTAGCAATATCAGGGTTTGGACAAATAGAAAAAATCGGATTTTTTAGAGTTGTGATATCATTTTCTTGCCTGTTAATTTGCGAAGAAAAAATGTAAGATCCGTCGTTAAATAAAATGTTTGCCGAACTAAAAACTCCAGTTTTAAAATTATCGGCCACCTCTGCTTGCTTAGCAAAAACCTTACCAACTTCTAAATTATTAATAACAACTTGACCAAAAGCCGAAATAGTTTTGTTTTCATAGATAGCTTCTTCGGCTTTTAATGAATAAGGAGATCTGATCGCTTCAACATTGCCAGTGGCAGTAAGTTTTGTGTTAGTTTTATTACCAGAAATATTATCGGCTTTTAAAACAGTAAGAGTAGTTGTTGGTTTATTGGCGAAAGCAAGATTGCAAAAAATAAAACTAAAAATTAACCAGCAAAAAATCTGTAAAAACATTAGTTAATGGCTAATTTATGCGGTTTATATTTTTTAAGCCATAAAGCAATGAGCATTCTAGTAAATAAAACAGCAGTAAACATTGAAGACATAATGCCAATAGAAAGAGTGATAGAAAATCCTTTAATTGATCCGTTGCCAAAATTATATAAGAAAAAAGCAATAATTAAGGTAGTAATGTTAGAATCAAGAATAGTTCGATATGCTTGACTAAACCCTTGCTCAACCGCAATAAAAACTGATTTTTTATGATTTAACTCTTCTTTTATTCTCTCAAAAATTAACACATTAGCATCAACCGACATACCAATAGTAAGAATAATACCAGCAATACCAGGTAAAGTTAAAGTGCCATCAAGCATCGCTAAAACCGCAATAATAATTGCTAAATTAATGATAAGAGCGATATTAGCAAAAACACCAAAAATACCATAAAATAACACCATAAAAATTGCCACTAAAACCATACCTGCTACAGCAGAAATTTTACCACTTTTAATAGAATCAAGCCCCAAAGACGGACCAATAACTCGCTCTTCAATGATGTTAAGAGGAGCTGGCAATGCTCCAGCTCGAAGCAATAAGGCTACTTTACTAGCTTCTTCGGTAGAAAAAGAACCAGAAATAACACCAGAACCTTGTGTGATTGGAGTATTAATTACAGGAGCAGTAACAATTTTGTTATCAAGCACTACTGCAAAAATTTTACCGAGATTTTTTTTAGTGATATCAGCAAATTTTTGAGTGCCAATTTTATTAAAATTAAAAGCCACCGCAGGGTTGCCTTCATGATAGGTGGCAGTAGCATTTTCGAGCATATCACCAGTAACTATAGCGGTGTTTTGTAAATTATAAATTCTACCATCGCTATCAGAAGCCTGAAAAGAATCGTAGTGG